>CBIGQT010000027.1:0-13361 GCA_966191655.1 uncultured Ginsengibacter sp. | reverse complement strand
TCTTCTGCTTCTGTAGAATAACGGGTAGCATGAAGGTTATATCCCACCCATCCATCGAAGTTATAATATCTATATCTTATGTCACTATAATAAATTGAATCAGTTGAATACATATTCCTGGTAGAATGATAAGATCCATCAATTTCATAAGTCCAGCGTTCGTAACGGTTTACTAAAGGTTTTATAAGCCGGGCATAATAAAGATTTTCTTCTTTAAGTCCCACTATACTCGGATTATAGCTTTGATAGCCCACATTAAAGGTTATAAAGCTTCCGCCTATGTTTCTTAAAACGTATCCAAAACCTGCGCCAAAATTTTCTCGCCTTCTATTATCATAGAGTCCATTTACAACAAGAGCATTTCCCGAACCTGCAATATTATTCTCTATAATGGCGATATCAGTGCGTGTGAATGTGAGGGATGAAATAGCAAAACCTAAAGAAAACAAATCCTTCACAGCAACATGCACATCGACCGAATCAAGACTAAGTTCATCGGCCGGCACCACCTCTATAACCGCATCCTGAACGTAGGGCAATTGCCTGAGGTAGGTTTCATTATCGGCCATCAGAAGAGGCTTTAATAATTCATTTTCTCTGAAAAAAAGATTATTTCGAATTACTGTAGAACGGGTAGTATGATGGAGGGCATTTGCTGCTCTTGTAAATAAATTAGCCGTTTCTTTAGAGGTATCACTAATAGCAATGCCAAAAGGCAGATCTTTAATTGTTATATGCCTTATTACTGCTCCCTCAAATGCTTTGTAAGGCACGTCATTTCTTTTTAAATTATTTGCTTTTTGTACGTCTGTGGTGTCTCTCGTAAGGTTTTTAGTCATTTTGCCAAAAATGCCTTTTCTTGTTTTGAGAT
The DNA here is from genome assembly GCA_966191655.1 of uncultured Ginsengibacter sp. GTDB lineage: Bacteria > Bacteroidota > Bacteroidia > Chitinophagales > Chitinophagaceae > Ginsengibacter. The sequence continues at coordinate 12,490 of CBIGQT010000027.1, read as the reverse complement.
ATTCATCTAAGGATTGTCTTTGCGTGGTATCGGATGTGGTATCTGGTTCTGATTTTGAAGGAATCGTATCTGATTGAGCGTGTACGGAAAATTGCAGCATATAAAAGATGCAGAGAAATAACAAACATCGTAAAGTTTTCTTGTTACAGATCATCAGGCAGTTTCTAAAATATCTGTCGTAAAAATAATCAATAAAGGGTTATGGAAATGTGAAGGAGAATGTTAGGTTATTAAGGCCAAAAGTTAGATCGAACTTACTATTGTCTTATAAAATTGATCAGTAAAAAGACAGTCACTAAATGGTTTTTGAATAGTGTGGAAGTATATTAATTTTGCCTAATTATACCGTTTTCTTTGAAAAGTACTTTAATATAAATGTGCCATCATCATATTACCCTGCAAAGCTGCTTCTCATTTTCTCAATCAAATTTTCATCCAGCATTTTTTTTGCAATCTTAATCATGTTGTTAAAAGCTTTTGCGTGAGAAATGCCATGCCCGATTATCACAGGTTTATTTACACCAAGTACCGGAACACCACCATAGATTTCAAAATTAAAACGGTTGAAATGCTCATCATCAATATTCCTGTTTTGTACAATATCATAAATAGATTCTGCAAATTTTAAAATTACATTTCCGGTAAATCCATCGCAAACATATACATCTGCTTTGTTGCGTAAAAGATCGCGGCCTTCTGCATTTCCGACAAAATTAATTTGATTATTTTCTTTTAATAAAGAATACGCAGCCTGTGTAAGAAGATTTCCTTTTCCTTCTTCTTCTCCTAAATTTAGAAGTGAAACCCGTGGGTCGGGTGTATTTAAAATATATTTTGCAAACAAAGAACCAAGTACGGCAAACTGATTCAAATTTTCCGGTTTGCAATCGCTGTTAAGCCCAACGTCTACCAATAAAGAAAGATCTCCGTTTTCTTTGGGAAGATAGGCGCCTATGGTTGGCCGCTGTACTCCGTCAATAGCCTTAATACTAAACAGTGCGCCCACCATCATTGCGCCGGTATTGCCTGCGCTTATGAAGGCATCTGCTTTGCCTGTTGCCAGCAAATGAAAGCCAATCGCAATGGAAGATTGTTGTTTTTCTTTTAAAGCTTTGGTGGGATGTTCATGCATTTTAATAACCTCATCTGCATGTACTACCTTAATGTTTTCAGTTGCAATTTTATATTCGGATAATAAAGGACTTATTTTTTGTTCATCACCGATAAGAATTAAGTTTACCTCTTGCGGAGGCTCTGAAAAAAAAAGCTGCACTCCTTTTACAGCTTCCAATGGAGCAAAATCTCCGCCCATCATATCCAGTGCAATATTCATAGTATATAATTAATTACCAATGACTTTAATAAAATCAGGTACTGCGCTATGCGTCTAATAAAAAATCCAAAAATAAAGTTGAAGTTACTCAAACTTTATTTTTGGAAATCATAAAAATACAGAACTCGTAAATCAGGCTTTAACAGGGGCTTTCTCAGCAACTACTTTTCCTTTGTAATAAAGCTTTCCTTCATTTACATGGGCACGGTGGCGGACATGTGTTTCACCTGTTGTGCTATCAACGCTCAATGTAGGCGCATCTGCTTTATAATGTGTTCTTCTTTTTGCACTTCTTTGCTGACTATGTCTGCGTTTGGGATTTGGCATAACCGTAAATTAAAATATAAATTAATTATTGTTTTTCTTAAATTGTTCTAATCCTTTTTGCAAAGGATGATTATTTTCAATTACTCCTGACTCCATTTTTTTGAGCATTGCGAGTATTTCTTTGTTACACAGCTGGCCACCCATTTCCTGTTTAGTACACATACGTTGCATTGGTATGTCCTGTGATACAAATTTATAAATTCATTCTGCAAGATGAAGATGACTTTCTGTTCTTGAAATATAAAAAATATCTGGGTCTTCTTCACTTTCATTCATCTCATCAGGATTTTCTACCTGCTTTACCACCATATTAAATTCATCCCAAAGATTCAGTGGTAACGTATTTCCACACCTGTCGCAAATAACATTTACACTGCCACCAATCTCAAATTTCAACATCATAAATGATGTGTTTTTTTCGAGTTTCAGCTTTATGTTGGCGTGGCAATTGTTGAATCCGATAGCCATCGGATCTGCCTGCTGGTAATCTGTAAAGAACTTTTCGTCCACCTCATAATTAAATTCGTGAATTCCAGGCTTTAAACCAACGAAGGCAATGTCAAACTTGCGCCTGTTTCCCATGATATCAAATTAAAGGGGGGCAAAGGTAAGGAAAACCAATTGATTTTTTCTACAAAAACGCAGTAAAATTAGACATTTATACGATTTCTGTTCTTAAAAGCCTTCATGGGCTTCTCTTTCTCTTATCTTCGGCTACTGATTTATAGACATTTAACTGATTTTGATTTTAAATCTCCTTCGTTTATTATATGGCAATTCCCAACAATTTTAAAAGATTAAAATGGATTTTAGCAATAGCGGTCCTGCTGATAATAAGTATAAAGCTATTGGCTCAAAATAGTTACTATGTCGAAAAATTTTATACAGGAGGATTCTATTATTTTTTTTCCATTGTATTAAGATTTTTATTGGGGTGGATACCTTTTAGTTGTGGCGATATTCTATATTTTGTTGCAGGTTGCTGGATACTTTGGAAACTTATAAAAAACGGTACACTTCTTTTTAAAAGGAAATTCTCTAAAGAATTATTTATAAAAAAATTATGGAAGCTTATTATAATTTTTATAAGCATTTATATTGTCTTTAATATTTTCTGGGGATTAAACTATAACCGAAAAGGAATTGCCTGGCAATTGAATTTGCCCCATGTTAATTACGATACAACAAATTTAAAATTGATGCAAGGCTTATTGCTCCAAAAAGTAAATGAAACTAAAAGATCGTTAGTTAATAAAAATATTTTGTATCCTTCCAATAAAGATTTATTCAAAAGAGCAAAAGCATGTTATAACGATGCGGCCAAAGCATATCCATTTATTCAATATAAAGTTGCTTCAGTGAAATCTTCTTTTTATGGATTGTTAGGAGATTATCTGGGATTTACAGGTTATTATAATCCTTTCACCGGCGAAGCGCAGGTAAACACCACTGTGCCAAAATTTTTGATTCCGTATATTACGCTTCATGAAATGGGACATCAATTAGGATACGCTAAAGAAGATGAAGCTAACTTTTCAGGTTACCTGGCTGCTGCCAATTCGCATGACACATTATTTCAATATTCAACTTATCTCGATCTTTTCGTCTATGCTAACCGTGAGGTATATTATTTTGATTCTTCAACTTCCAGGCTTGCAGTAGCTCAATTAATCCCCGAAGTGAGAACAGACCTTTTGGAATGGCGGCGCTTCAATAGAAAATATACAAGCTTATTTGAACCCGCTTTAAGTTGGTTGTATGGAAAGTATTTACTCGCAAATCAGCAGCCACAGGGACTTGGAAGTTATAATGAAGTAATCGCAACGCTTATGGCTTATTATAAAAAGTATGGAAAGATATGAGGAAGATGTACGAAGTGAGATGTTAAGGACCCGATAATTATTTTCTGGTTAACAGTTAATTCAATTGTCTGTTGTCCGATGAGTTTGGTTGGTTTAAAAAACTATTTGCTTCCTGAAATTATCATCAGTTAAAACTTTTATTTCAAAATCATTCATCCATTTTTGAAGCCTTACATTTTCCTCTCCCGTAAGATTGTTAAAGAAATAAGCCATTTCTATTTCAGTCCCATCTTTTAATGTGGCGTACAATGCTTTGGTAAGAACAAAGATTGTTGAACCACCTTTCATGCCTGCATGTGAAAGCCATGTTTTGTTGGCAGCATTTTCCATTAATGTTTCCAGTACATCAGAAAGCACAGCATAAGTGTTATCATCAAAATATTTTCTATTGTTGAGTATAGAACACAACTGTACATATTCTTTTGTAGTGGATGCGGGCAACCTGTCGCTCCATTCTTTCTGCATTTTTAAGGTAAGGTCCTGCGGACGGAAACTTTTCTTGTAATTACTATTATTCTTTAATTCGCGATGAATGAGATAGGAAGCCTTTGCATAATTTTCATCACTTAAATTTTTTATTTCTTTTATAATTTTATCCTCATTTAATTTTTTCGGATTTTGATAAAGAAATAAAGAAGATACTAAAGGATAAATGAGTGTGTGTTTTTTTAAACCTAAAAGCTGCAGGTTGTTTTGCACATTATCAAAACCCAGCATATCCATCAGGTATTCAGTATTGGCATTGCTGCTGAATATAATCATACCCCTTGCTACATCAATTAATTTCACACTATCGTTAATGATATTACCAAGGCTTCTTTCATAACCTATCCATTTCGGGTGTGCGTCTCCGTCAGTATTGGGTATATAATATTTATCCAATTCACTTAAAGGAATTTTTTCATTTTTGTTGAAAATGTTGTGGGCAGCCTGTTTAGCGAATTCTATGGCAACAATAATTTTTACAGTACTTGCCAGCGGCATTAATTTATTTTCATTGAGTTGCGCAATTACCGTATCATTTTTCCTGAGAAAAAGAGATGATCTTGATTTATTTTGTTTAATGAAATTTAGTAACGAATCAGCATTAGATTGCGCATACGCAATAGAAGAAGATAATGATAGTATAAAACAAAAAATAATTGAAGGAATAATATTTTTCATTAATCAAAATATTTAATCAGGAAAAGACAGAATTGTTACGAAGTAAAGGTATATGGATTAAATAAAAAAAGCATTTCATTAAAAATGCTTTTCAAAATATTTGTAACAAAAAGATAAAAAATATCAGTACCTGTTTTCGTGTGTACGAATTCTTTTCCTTCCTTCAGTTGAAGGTTTTTTAAATCCGCCGTCAGCTTCATTCATTCTTATCAGGCGTCCATTATATTTTTTCCCATCCATACTTTTAATCATTTTTCCGGCTGCAGATTTATCTATCTCAATCCAGGAGTTCATTTCGCGAAGATCAATTTTACCCAACACTTCTTTTTTAAGATTGCTTTCATCTAAAATAAATTGTAAAAAACTCGCTTTATAAAATCCGTCTTTTATTCCAAGGTTTATAAAGAGCCTTGCAAAGCCATTATCTCTTTGAAAAGTGGGCCTTTCACGTCTTTGTCCGTGATCACGAGTGGTAGTATTATCAAATTTTCTTTCCCTGAAATCATTTCTTGCATTGAGATCATCAGCATTTTCATAATATTTTAAAAAGTGATCAAACTCAAGAGCAGCAACTCTTTTCAATACTTCCTCTTTGCTTATATCAGCAAATTTCTTTTGAAGATCGGGCATATACGTCTCATAATCACCGTACGATGTATCTGCATTAATAAGTTTATCCATGAAATAAAAAAACTGTTTGCGGCATACATCTTTTCCACTGGGTATATCAAGGCGGTGAAACTGTGCATTTACCATTTTTTCCAACTGGCGTATTTTAAATGCTTCCCTGCTGTGGCAGATAGAAATACAAATGCCGCTTTTACCTGCCCGTGCTGTACGTCCGCTCCTGTGTGTGTACACTTCCATATCATCCGGCAATTCAAAATTTATGACATGCGTAATACCTTCTACGTCTATGCCTCTCGCTGCAACGTCGGTCGCAATTAATAATTGTATACTTTTTTCGCGAAACCGTTGCATTACTTTATCACGTTGTTGTTGGGTAAGATCGCCGTGCAATGCTTCAATATCATACCCTTGCTTCACAAGCCTTTCGGTAATTTCCTGTGCGTCAGCTTTTGTTCGGGTAAAAATAATTCCATAAATACCCGGATTAAAATCAATCAATCTTTTTAGGGTTTCAAATCTTGATTGCGCAGGTGTAATAAAATACTGGTGATCGATATTTACGTTAGCAGTATTCTTTTTTCCAACGGTTATTTCCTGCGGATTGCTCATGAAATTTTTTGAAATTTCACGAACAGAAGATGGCATCGTAGCACTGAATAACCAAATGCTTTGCCGGTTGATCGTATTTTTTAAAACGAAATCAATATCATCTCTAAAGCCCATATTCAACATTTCATCCGCTTCATCAAGAACAACATATTTTACTTTTTGCAGGTCAATGGCTTTTCTTTCTATCATATCTATAAGCCTTCCCGGTGTGGCAACAACAATATGTACTCCTTTTTTAAGCGCACGCATTTGCATTACAATAGAAGCGCCGCCATAGACAGGTTCTGCAACTATATTGCGTGAATACTTTTTAAAATCCTGCAGGTCGTTGCAAATTTGTAAACAAAGCTCACGGGTAGGACAAACGATTAATGCCTGGGGATATTTATTTTCAGCTTCTACTAATTGTAATAAAGGCAAGCCAAAAGCTGCCGTTTTACCAGTACCAGTTTGAGCAAGCCCTATGAAATCTGTTGTACCTGATAAAAGAATAGGAATTGCCTTAATTTGTATAGGTGTTGGAGTATCGAAACCAAGATCAGCAACGGCCTTAACAAGGTTTTCATTCAACCCAAGACCTTCAAATGAATTCATTTTTAATTTTTATTTTGGCGGCAAAGGTATGCTATTAGCCGGACAGTAGTGATAACCGCGTTTTTAAGTGGTGTATTAATTTCCCAAAAGAACACGAAGATTTGCAAAGTGAGACACGGCCCGTTTATGAAAATTCTGACAATCGTTTATTGCTTCCTGATTAAACTTAGTTCTATTTTTGAGGTCTCTTTCAGGAAGCTATTAAAAAAGAATAAAATTGCTCTGTACTGCATTATTCAATTTACTAAACTATGCAAAGAATTTTTCTTTTTTTTCTTACAGGACTTTTATTATTCTCAAAACTGTATGGGCAAATGAGCCCTTCTGATAAACACATACTCGATTCTTTATTGCAAAATGATGAAATGCTTAAGCTGATTGATAACTACGATAAAACTTCCAGCTATTTCAGAATTAATGTCAGCCTTGGAAATAATCTTTATATCAGCCAAAATAAAGCAATACAATCTTTACAAGATTATCATCAATTAGTTGTAACTCCGTCTGTGTCCTATCATCATAAAAGTGGCTTTGGGCTTTCTTTTGCAGGGTACTTATTAAATGAAAATGATAAAACTGGTTTTTATCAATACACGCTAACTCCATCCTATAATTATACGAAAGGAAGGGTTGCGGATGTATCAGTTTTTTATAGCCATTACTTTGAAAAAAATAGTTACAGTTATGTTACCTCTCCCATTCAGAATGAATTTTATGCAAATGTTTTATTTAAAAAGTCATGGATTAAACCGGCCATTTCTGCCGGATATTCATCAGGAAAATATAATGAACTAATCCATATTGATACGACGGTAAAAATTTTAAACCAGGAGGTACATATTAATTACAGAGATACTACAACTACCAGGATTTCATCTTTTTCAATTGCTGCAAGCATGGAGCATTCGTTTATTTTTTTTAATTTATTGTCTGTTAAAGACGCAATTATTCTTACGCCACAACTTTCTTTGGTCAGCGGAATTAATACTTACGAAGTGAGCCATACAAGTACTCTTGCTAACTTTAATGCCTTTACCAAAAAAACTTTAAAAAGAATACGCAATTTGCAGGCTCAGTTACATAATCAGGATTACCAGTTACAATCCGTTGGGTTGGACCTTGATGTAAATTATTCTATCGGCAAATTTTATTTTGAACCCGATTTATATCTTAACTATTATTTACCTAAAACAAATGATAACAGGTTTACACAAATATTTAATTTTAATATCGGAATAACTTTTTAATATGCGTCTGGCATATTAATTGAAAACAATAACCTAAAATTCTTATTATGAAAACGAAACTTCTCACGCTTGCTTTATTTTTATTTATTGGCTCGTCAGCTTTTTCTCAATCTTTTAGTTTGGGAATTAAGGGCGGAGCCAACCTTGGTAAAATTGACGGTGAATCTTTTAAAGATGAATTCACGCTTGGTTATAACATTGGCGCTTTCACAACTCTGGGACTTGGCAACAAAATTTCCATACAGCCGGAAGTCTTGTTTAACCAGGTTAATCCCGATACATCAGCTAATTTCAGCGATGTATTTAAAGTTCAAAATGCAAGTAATATTAAACTGAAATATTTAAGCATTCCAATATTATTAAATTATAAATTGGATAAGTTGATCACGTTACAGGCAGGCCCTCAGTTCGGAATTTTGCTTAACCCCGGTGAAAATCTTTTTCAAAATGGAAAGGATGCTTTTAAATCGGGAAATTTTTCTTTGGTTGGAGGTATTCAGTTAGATATTTTAAAATTCAGAATCTATGGAAGATATGTTGGTGGCCTTACCAATCTTAAAAATTTAGATAATAGTGGCACATGGAAAGGTAGCGCCATTCAGTTGGGGGTGGGCTTCTCTTTATTATAAATCATCTTATCTTTTCAATTTCTTCCCGGCTATTTAATTTTATGATGGAAGAAGGTTGAGAGATATGCAATTCATTTTGACGGTGTTGAACTATATAGTCAACACCGTTTTTTATTTGATCATTAATTGTTTTAAAATTTTCAGGTGATGCATCTCCTGAAATATTTGCTGAGGTAGATACTAACGGTGACTGTAAACGCTGAATAAGCGTTTCACAAAATTCATCTTTTACAATTCTAATAGCAATACTTCTATCTGAGTTTATGAGTTCCCGTGGTAAATTAATTGCGTTTTCAAAAATAGCTGTTGTAGGTCTTTTTTGTTGGGAAATAAAATCAATAATTTTTTTTGAAGGGTGTAAAACATAATTTTCAATATCACTTTCATAAGCTAATAATATGATCATCGATTTTTTTTCTTCTCTTTTTTTAAGCTGATAAATTTTTTTAACTGCAATTGCATTTGTTGCATCACATCCAATTCCCCAAATGGTGTCAGTTGGATATAAGATTGTGCCGCCATTTTGCAGCGCCTTTATTGAATCAATTATATCATCCTCAAATTTTTTCATTTCTTATTGCGAAAGTGTGGATAATAGTTGAGACGTTTCTATTGTACAGGCACATTTAAAGTGCCCTAACGGACAGGCTTTCAGCCCATGCAACGAACAGGGCCTGCATGTTAATATTTCTTTAGTTTCAACAATACACGATTTTGTTGATAACGGATAAAATCCAAATGCAGGAACTGTTGAACAAAAAATTGCTGTAACCGGGGCGTCTACTGCGGAAGCAAAATGCAATGGCGCAGAATCGTTGGTATAATTCATTACGGCATTTTTCATTAAGGCAACAGAAGAAAGAAAGTTTAATTTTCCTGCAAGTATTTCAACTTTATTATTAATAGATTTCTCTTTTATTTTTTTGCAAAGATCTACATCTTCTTTTCCTCCTAATAAAAAAATAGTATAAGTGTTTGGGAAATTATTTATAAGATCCATCCACTTGTCAGTGGGGTATTGTTTGGTAAACCATACACTTGCCGGCATCATGCATACATAAGGTTGCAGCGTATATTTTTCTATTTCGTTATAATCTGCAGCAGAAGGGTAGAGGCGTGGTTTTGTAAAACTATTATCTGTAAAATGTTGTATCAATTCATTATTTCTTTCAACCTCATGTTTCTTATTTGAAATATCGTGTGTTACTTTTTTTGTAAATAAAAAGCTGAACGGATTTTTATTAAAGCCGATTTTTTCTTTCGCTCCTGAAAATCCGGTTAATATTCCTGTGGAAGCAAATCTTTGCAGGTTAATCACCGTATCATATTTTTCTTTCCTTATTTTTTTCAGAAGATTAAAAAGATTTTTGTTCTTATTTTCCTTTTTATTCCAGACTAACACTTTATTTAAAAAAGGATGATCGAGAAATAATCCTTCATTTCCCTTTCTAACTAAAAAATCTATTTGTGCATCAGGAAAAAACCGGTGCAACTTTTCGGGTATTGCAGTCGCCAGAACTACGTCGCCTGTAAAGGCAGTTTGTATTGCAAGAAATTTTTTCATGAGTGCGGCAAAGTTATCAATTAATCATTTGCATATATTTTGTGTTTACACATTATGTTTGCAAAAAATTGAAAATATGGATTTGGAAAAACTTATTAAAGAAGTATGGGAAAACCGTGAGCTTTTAAAAGATGAAGCCTATAGTAGTGCTGTTCGCAATGTTATTGAAAAAGTAGACAAGGGAATACTTCGTACAGCCGGTCCAGTTAGTAATGGTTGGGAAGTAAATGAATGGGTGAAGCAAGCTATCCTTTTATACTTTGCTATACAGCAAATGGAAACGTATACTTTACCTCCGTTTGAATTTTATGATAAAATGAAGCTTAAAAGTAATTACAAGGAATTGGGTGTGCGTGCCGTGCCACACGCTGTTGCACGGTACGGGGCTTACCTGGCAAAAAATGTAGTTCTTATGCCAAGCTATGTAAATATTGGCGCCTATGTAGATGAAGGAACGATGGTTGATACCTGGGCTACAGTTGGAAGTTGTGCACAAATAGGAAAACATGTGCACCTCAGTGGTGGCGTGGGTATCGGCGGAGTATTAGAGCCTTTACAGGCAAGCCCGGTTATTATTGAAGATGGTTGTTTTATTGGTAGCCGATGCATAGTTGTTGAAGGCGTAAGAGTTGAGAAAGAAGCTGTGCTGGGCGCCAATGTAGTACTTACCCAATCCACAAAAATTATTGATGTAAGTGGAAGTGAGCCCGTAGAAACAAAAGGAGTTGTGCCATCACGAAGCGTGGTAATTCCCGGAAGTTATTTAAAGAAATTTCCTGCAGGAGAATACAATGTTACCTGTGCACTTATAATTGGGAAGCGGAAAGAAAGTACAGATAAAAAAACAAGTCTCAATGATGCATTGAGAGATTTCAATGTAAGTGTATAAAGATAATTTAGTTGAGAAGTATTAATTATTTTTCCAGCAACCCATCTTTTTTCCAATTCACAAAAACCATAATCGTAGAATCAGCCAGCCGGGAATGTTTGAATGGCATAAATCCCTTTTCGCCGGGCTGCCTTTCTATTCTTGTTATCATTTCATCAATGTTGATCCTTACGGAGTCGTAGTTATTTAATGCTTTTTTAGATCCTTTTGGCGGAAAGTGACACGGAGAACAATTGGCGACAATAGTGGGTTGCACATTTGCCATATAAGTAACTTTTGGCGGTTCCATTGCAGTTTTAGATTTTTTTGATGAAGAACAAAACTGGAATACCAGGGGCAATAAGAGTGCTGACAGGATGTATATTTTTTTCATGATATAAATTTAGACTAATTTTTGCTTACCGGAACGGAATGTAATGCTATGCGGTTGCCTTCCGTATCAATGAATACACCCATAAAGCCATATTCCCCGATGGACATTTTTGGCACCACAATTTTTCCGCCCGCTGCTTCTACTTTATCCAATACATTTTGAACATCCGGATTGGCATTCAAATACACTAACGGCCCATCGGTAGACGAAGGTTTATGAAAGCCGCCACTGTCTACTATTGCACCACCAACTCCGATCATATCTTCTAAAGGAAACATCCGCATCTTAATTTCAGGAGTATCCAGCGGAGTAAGTGTAGTGTCAAAAATTGTTTCGTAGAATTTAGTCGCCCGGTTTAAATCTGTGGATGGGATTTCAAACCAGCTTATCGCATTTTTAAAAATCATAAAATTAAATTTTGATGATATTAAAGTTCATGGAAAAAAAGGGATTATTATTGCCACTCATCAAAATATTTTTAAAATTATATTTGCAATCCGTTTTTAAATTGAATTATTTTCACATTTTTTAAATGAACTAAGCCCGGGTGGCGAAATTGGTAGACGCACTGTGTTCAGGTCGCAGCGTTCGCAAGGATGTGCTGGTTCGAATCCAGTCCCGGGCACTTTTTATCGGGCACAAATTTGGCACACAGTTGGGGTATGAATATTACTATCACGCAAAGACTGTCCAGAAATAAGCAAAAAATATATTATAATTTGGAATGGGGTAAAGTTGCAGGCCAACGTATATCTACTGGTAATATCATCAGTGGACAAGTTAGTGGAGAAACCGCCAAACAACTTTCGGAAAAGTTTGGAAAGATATTACAGGACAGGCAAAGCGTTGCTATAAACCGAACTGATACATCCGTTACCAAATCAAAACAGCTGGAGCTTGCCATTCCAATTAATAAAATATCTTCCCTATCAAGCGGTGAATTTGTTGGAATGGTTGCTGATAATCCCGATCAGAAAATTGAGTTGAAAGCTTTTTGTGCTGAGGTTGTTAATGATCATGAAGTTTTATCAAAAGAACAAGAAAAGTATAAGGAGCTGCCTACTATTTCCAAAGTTAGTTCAGGTGATGTGTTGAATAATTTTCTTCAAATAAAAAAAGATATAGAGGTGATTGTTCAAACAGAAATTGAAAGGATGATGGATACGCCGGGGTTGAATAATTTTATTATAAAAAAGGATATGACGTAATATAAAAAACTACTTACAGGTAAAGAGAATCTCAAATGAATCTGTCATAAAACGCCTTATC
>CBIGQT010000026.1:0-13434 GCA_966191655.1 uncultured Ginsengibacter sp. | reverse complement strand
GGGCCGTTTTTATAGAGTGGCGAATTTATAAGCTCAAGATACTGTAACCCTTGGGCAATGCCTGTCGCCGGTATAGCCTGCATACCCGTTGCACTGCTCTGATGTATGATGTTTGGCTTATCTGTTCCGCGATAATTAGGGTGAGAATAATATTCTCTGCCGCCCGTAAAAATATCTTCTCCTTTTGCAAGTAACTGCAGCATTAAAGTGTAGGGAGAAAAACCGAGTCCTAACAATAAACTCTCATCACGATAATAAGGACTAACATAATCGCAAGGCAACAATTGAAATGCTGTTGCAAGCTGAATGGCCTCATGGCCTCTTGAAGTGGAATGAACATACTTGCAGATTGACCGATTGGCTTCATAGATATCTGCCATAGACCTAACGGTGCACATTAAACGAAATGCGTCTAAAAAAACTTCTTTATCAAACATAATTAGCCAATAAGCTAATTAGCTAACCCGCTAATTAGTTAACCAAAACTTTTTCATCTTTAAATGCTTCTCTTGGCTTTAACCCCAGCAATTGAAACATTGCATTGTCCTCATCAAAGGCAGGGTTAGGAGTAGTCAATAATTTATCTCCCGAAAAAATAGAATTGGCCCCTGCCATAAAGCACAAGGCCTGCTCTGCAATGCTCATTTCAGCCCGGCCTGCACTTAGCCGTACCATGGCTGCCGGCATAATTATTCTTGCGGTTGCAATCATTCTTACCATGTCCCAAATATCAACTTTAGCATTATCCTGTAAAGGAGTTCCTTTTACCCTAACCAATGCATTAACGGGGACACTACCAGGATGAGATGGTAACGTAGCTAACGTATAAAGCATTCCAATTCTATCTTCGTGAGTTTCTCCAAGACCAATAATGCCTCCACTGCAAACGCTAATACCTGCCTTGCGAACATTTCCCAAAGTTTTTAAACGATCGTTGTAAGTTCGTGTGGTGATGATGTCTGCGTAATGATCTTCCGAAGTATCTACATTGTGATTATAAGCATATAAACCCGCATCATATAATTTTTTTGCCTGTTCTTCTGTAAGCATTCCCATAGTACAACACACTTCCATTCCTAACTCATTTACACCCTGCACCATTTCGAGTACACGATCAAAATCTTTATTATCTCTAACTTCACGCCAGGCAGCGCCCATACAAAATCTTGTAGAGCCTGCATTCTTAGCTTTTTCTGCATACGCCAGAACTTCGTCTTTTTTCATTAAAGCCTGTACATCTACTCCGGTATTATAACGGGCAGCCTGTGGGCAATAGGCGCAATCTTCTGGACATCCGCCTGTCTTTATAGAAAGAAGAGTGCATACCTGAACTTCGCCTGTGGCATGACACTCACGGTGAACATTAGACGCATTATAAATAAGTTCGAGCAAAGGAGTATTATATATTTTAGCTATTTCTTCTTTTGTCCAGTTGTTTCTTATTTGCATCTATACAAAAATTTATACTGATTAAATTAAGCTTACCTGATAAAATATTTCTTCTAAGAAAGTTTATCAAAAATAACTCAAATTAGTTTTTGGTGTAAGCGTTAAAACACTTTCATACATCAGCTTAATCGTATTTTCAACATCATTTTTATTTATCATTTCAACGGTTGTATGCATATAACGTAATGGGATAGAAATTAATGCAGAAGGGCATCCATCATTAGCATAAGCAAAAGAATCAGTATCAGTTCCTGTGCTACGGCTTACAGATCTTAACTGCAAAGGAATTTTATTTTTTACGGCAACTTTTTCGATTAAGTCCAAAAGTTTGTTGTGAACTGCCGGGCCATAAACCAATGCGGGACCTTTACCACAGGCGCAATCGCCTTCAATTAATTTGTTAATCATAGGTGTAGTAGAATCATGGGTTACATCTGTAATAATTGCAATATCCGGTTTAATTTTCCGGGCTATCATTTCCGCTCCACGAAGTCCTATTTCTTCCTGCACCGCATTAACAATGTATAAAGAGTAAGGAAGTGATTTTTTATTTTCCTTTAATAAGCGTGCAACCTCAGCAATCATGAAACCGCCAATGCGATTATCAAATGCCCTTCCAATAATATTTCCGTAAGCCACTTCATCAAATCCTTCAGCATAAGTTACCGCAGCGCCAACATGAATACCCAAATTCTCTACTTCCTTTTTGTTTCTTGCTCCGCAATCGAGAAAAAGATTTTCCACTTTAGGTTGCTGCTCTTTATCATTACCACCAAATCGCGTATGTATAGCGGGCCATCCAAATACTGCTTTTACTTTGCCCTTTTTACCATGAATTATAACTCTTTGGGAAGGTGCAATCTGGTGATCCACTCCTCCATTTCTTTTTAAATAAATAAAACCTTCGGGAGAAATATAATTTACAAACCAACTGATTTCATCAGCATGAGCTTCAATTACCACTTTAAAAGTTTTATTTGGATTTATAACACCAACAGCAGTTCCATACGCATCAGTAAATGTAGTATCCACATAATCTTTGATATAATTAAGCCATACTTTTTGCCCTCCTGTTTCAAAGCCTACAGGTGACGGAGTATTTATGTAACTTTTTAAAAAATCAAACGATTTTTCATTCAATAATGATTTTGCTTTTTTGCTTTTAGCCATAATATTAAAATTCTTTTTTGATTAAGTGTGCAATTTAAAACTTTAAACCCACAAGATAGACGAGCGGATTATCTCTACATATAGTCAACTGCGCATGCAGCAATGAAAATGCCGTTGAATAAAAAATTCTGCAATTTTTTTTTGCCAACGCCTTAATTATAAATAATAATGGTAGGAGAAGATGCTGTATCGCTCAAATGGCCCGCATCGTCTTTTAATACAAAACGAAAAGTGGCGGTGTCATTTTGTGGTGGACAAAGCGGCGCTACGTTTGTGTATCCATTGCCCACATTATATCCTAAGGTTACATTTATCTCTGCCTTTTGATTTTTAGTAGTCGGGAAGTTGGGCAAAACAAAAACCTGGCCCCCACCACTATTGGGACAATTAGGAACTATTTCTTCAACAAAAATACTTCCACTATCAGAAAAATCTCCTTCAGCGTCAGTAAAAGACAAAGTAAATTCTATAAGCTGCTGGCTGTAAAGGTGGGTTGTATTTACTGATTTAAATTTTAATGAGGGAGTAGATGAAAATTTAGTTTTGGTGCAAGACCACGTAATTAACAACAATATGGAAAATAACAGAGTGTAACGCATCTTTGTGTTTTAATCCTCAAATTTAATTATTTAAAACTGAATAACTTTTTAGAAATATCCAAATGGGAAGATAAAATTTTCTCAGCCAACTATTATAATTTTCAACAAATAGCTTTGGAATTATTCAGATTGCAGTACGAACACAATAAAATTTACAAGCTATATGTCGATGCACTTAAAATAGACCCATTGCAGGTTGACCAGATTGAAAATATCCCTTTTTTACCTATTCAATTTTTTAAAACCAACAGAATTATTACCACCAATTTTGAGCCCGAAATTATTTTTGAAAGCAGTGGAACCACAGGTGAAAATATAAGCAGGCATTTTGTAAAAAAATTATCGATCTATAAAGAAAGCTTTATGAAGGCTTTTAAATTATTTTATGGAAGCCCGGAGGAACTCTGTATTATTGGATTGTTGCCAGGTTATATTGAACGCCAAAATTCATCGCTTATAACTATGGTGGATCAACTCATAAAAAAAAGCGGGCACATTCACAGCGGATTTTATCTTCACGATTATAAAAAACTCTATCAAAGTTTGGTACGTTGTGAAGTATCGAAACAACCTGTTTTATTAATTGGCGTTACTTTTGCTTTACTTGATTTCGCAGAAAAATATTCTATTGAGCTTAATCATACAACGATTATGGAAACGGGAGGCATGAAGGGAAGAAGAGAAGAAATTACACGTGAAGAAGTTCATACATTTTTAAAACAAAAACTGGGACTACAAAATATACATTCTGAATATGGGATGACGGAACTTTTGTCACAGTCTTATTCAAAGGAAAAAGGATTGTTTTATTGTCCGCCATGGATGAAAATATTAATAAGAGAAGAAAATGATCCATTAGCGATAACAAAAAAGTCATTGACCCAAAAGCCTTCTAATGGCCTAATAAACATAATAGATCTTGCAAATATTTATTCATGTTGTTTTATAGCAACCGACGATGTTGGCAGGTTATACCAAAATGGAAGCTTTGAAGTACTTGGCCGTCGCGATGCAAGTGACGTAAGAGGATGCAGTTTACTGACAGCAAACACCTGATTTTTTTTACAAAACATACATGGATTATAAAAAATGATTTAATTAAAATATATTACCCAAATAAATGTTTATAATTTTTTTAAACAATAGCTTTAGGATAAATATGCGTTTACAACTTTTTAAAAAATAAAGTCTTTATAAATTTAAGCAACGGTGTAGTGGAACCAGGTAGCACAAACAGAAATATTAATTATGATAATAACAATCATTATAACACTATGTAGTTTATTACTGATTGCTTATTTATTTGATCTCACCTCTTCACTCACAAAAATTCCTTCAGTTCTTCTGTTATTACTTCTCGGATGGATTGTACGCCAGGTTTCTCAATTGATGGAAGTCAATATTCCTGACCTTACCAAACTATTGCCTTTTTTAGGTACCATTGGATTAATATTAATTGTGCTGGAAGGTTCTTTAGAACTTGAATTTGACAAGTCCAAAAAAAAATTAATAAAAAAATCATTTTTAGTCGCTTTAATTCCCATGTTTTCATTGGCTTTTGTGATGGCCTTCCTGTTTCAATATTTTGAAAATGCCTCATTTAAGCAAAGCCTAACCAATGCTATTCCCTTCTGTGTAATAAGTAGTGCTGTAGCTATTTCAAGTGTAAAAAATCTTACTACCAGCGACAGAGAATTTATTATTTACGAAAGCAGCCTTTCGGATATACTGGGTGTATTGTTTTTTAATTTTATTGCACTTAACAGTGTTATTAATATGCGATCGGCAGGTCATTTCACTTTGCAGTTATTAATCATTGCAATTATATCATTTATTGCCACACTCGGACTGTCTTATTTGCTAAGTAAAATTGAACATCAAATAAAATTTGTACCCATTATTTTATTGGTTATATTAATATATGCCATTTCGGAAATTTATCATTTGCCGGCACTAATTTTTATTCTCTTGTTCGGACTTTTTTTGGGCAATCTTGATGAACTAAAACAATTTAAATGGATACAAATTTTGCGTCCAAGGGAACTTGATAAAGAAGTTCAAAAATTCAAAGAATTGATAGTTGAGGTTACTTTTTTAATCAGGGCGTTATTTTTTCTACTTTTTGGTTATCTCATGAAACAGTCAGAAATTTTAAATCCGGAAACTATTATTTGGGCGGTCACAATTGTTGTAATCATATTTATTTTTCGTGCCGTAATGCTCAAACTTTTAAAACTTCCGCTATCACCATTATTGTTTGTGGCACCAAGAGGCCTTATTACGATTCTTCTATTTTTGGCAATCAAACCATCAGAGAATATGCCTTTTGTAAATACATCCCTTGTTATACAGGTTATTATACTAACAGCATTAGTTATGATGATAGGGTTAATGTTTTCAAAAAAGCCTGAAATTATAGAGATAAACGAACAAACGATAACTGAAGCTCATATTGAGTGATTCAATAAAAGAAATAATTTTTATTTCAAAATAAATCTGTAGCCTAAGATTTTATAATAACGCGACTTTAATGGCACAAAAAAATTCTATTTATAATTTTTTAGGGGATGCCCAATCTTTTTATTTCTGATTATCAATAATTTATTTTGATTATAGAAATATTTTAAAAAAGCTTTTATTCAAGGGCAATTAATCATATATTTTAACGTTTATGTTTTGATGGCTGCTATTTGTAGTCATCTGATAATTCAAGATATCATCCAATTTACAAGAATCCAATTTAGAATTTAATTAAGCTGGCACAATGAATCCTAGAAAAGAAAAAACCACTATTTTATTCGTAAATAAAAATGCACAGGGCATAAAACCCATGCACATATCCAGTAAACATATCTTAAACTGGAAAAAATACCTTATAGCTGTATTGGCTGTTTTTTTAGGCTTAATAGGTGTCATTGTATTTCTCACTTCAAATAACATGAGGCAGTATCAAATGCAGGAAGCGCTTTCACAAAAGCTGCGATCAATGCATGTAACGTACGCACAAGTTGATACCAACGCTATTCGCCAAAAGTTTACAACTATTGATAAAGAACTTGTAACGATAAATGGCTATTTAAAAGCAAGAGGTATTAAATCTTCAATAAAAGGGCCTGAAGGTGGCGAGGAAGACCACGACATTATATCAACAGACGAAATCAGCAATTTTTACGATGACTATCTAAAGAAAATAATTTATAACGTTTCGTACACCCCGTTAGGCTATCCTTATCGCGGCGATATTACTTCCACATTTGGCCATAGGGAAAATCCCTTCACCGGTGAAAATGTAGAAACGCATAAGGGTGTTGATATCAGGGCCCCGATGGGCGCACCGGTAAGAGCTATGGCAAAAGGCGAAGTAGAATTTGCAGGGTTAAGGGGCGGCTTTGGAAATTGTATTATGTTGAAACATGGTAATGGCTTTGAAACACTCTATGGACATTTGTCAAAAATTTTGGTTAGTGTCGGACAGAAAATTGACATAGGGCAGCAAATAGGTAATGTAGGCTCTACCGGAAGATCAACGGGCCCACATTTGCATTATGAAGTTCACAAGAACGGTGAAAAAATAGATCCCAAAAACTTTTTAACCCTTAACTAATATAACATGTTTAAAAAAAACGACAAACAACAGACAATTGAAATTAACCAACAGGAAATTTCAACTATCATCGGTGAAGGATTTACTTTCATAGGTGAAGTACAAGGTTCTTCAGCCGTAAGAATTGAAGGTAAAATAATTGGAAATGTAAATGTTGATGGTGGTATTGTATTGGGAGAAAAAGGGATTATTGAGGGAGACATTAATACTAAATCCGCCGTAATATTTGGAACCATAAATGGCAATGTAAAAACCAGTCAGTTAGAAATAAAAAATTCCGGATTTGTAAATGGTGATATTACAACAAACACCCTTGAAATAGAGCTTGGCGCACAGTATAATGGCAAGTTAAATATGAAAAGGCCGGAGCCACAACGTTTGGCCGAAGCTTCTTAATTCAATATTAAAAATATTTGAAATTGATTTAATAAATCCAATGTTTGGATAAAAGAAAAAGAAAAACGCCCAGAAAATTTCGGGGCGTTTTTCTTTTATTAATGTGACAGTTATTAAAATATATATCTCAATCCAAGTTGCATACCCCATGTACTGAAGGTAGAAATGTCTTTTTGGAAAGGAGTAGTTATTAAAGCCTTATTGTATTCTGCAAGAGTATAGGTTGGTGCACCTCCCACAATACCTTTAAAACTCAAAGGGTTATTTATGAAATTGGTAGCAGAACCCAGAGCCGTATATTGCTTAATACCCCAATCTTTATTCAGAAGATTTGGAAGATTCAAAATATCAACACTAAATTGAAGCGTGTGTTTTACGCTACCAGTTTTAATAAAGAAATCCTGCAGGAAACGCATATCAATCTTGTTATACCAGGGAGTTAATGCAGAGTTTCTTTCTGCATACTGTCCTTTATGTTTTTTTAAGTATGGATCATTACTTACTAATTGATCGTATGCAGATTGTTGGTCAGCAATAGAATATTTAATAGAACCATCTGAATTTTTTACATCTATAAATGGAACATCTGATCCTTTTGCATAAATAAACATAAGATCAGATGAGTTATTGCCATCTCCATTAACGTCACCACCTATGATATAATTAAATCTTGCCTGGTTAGCGCCTTCATAAAAAAATGATAAAGTGCTTGCAAAATGGTTTGCATATTCTTTTCTATAAGAAATAGTACCCACTACTCTATGCGGAGTTGAATAGGCTGAATTATAAAGTTCGACGTCATTAGGAGTTCCCCTGTTTATGATAGATTGCCATGCAGAAGTTGCCTGTGAACCTGGATTAGGACTTACTTCGGTTGCTAGTGTATAAGTATAGGCTAATGACCCATAAAATCCATTTGCGAATGCTTTAGCTAATTGAAAGCTGCTTGAAAAGGAATATCCCTTTTTTGTATTTTCAAGAACAATTACTGAACCTACTTCAGGATGTACAAATTTTGCGCCGCTTGTTTGAGTTGAAGGATAATATTTTCTATCATCAGCTCCGGATAAAGTACCCGTTGGGTCAATAAGATTAGCATTGCGCATCTTTACCGCATTCAAATCTTTTGTGTACAATATATCAACTGTTGCAACGAGCCCGTTCCCAAGTTGTTTGTCAATTCCCAGGTTTGTTCTAAAAACCTGTGGAAATTTAAAATTGCGGTCTATTAAAACAAAGCTTCCCGGCGCCTTAGCTGTAATATTAGGCGGAAACTTAGAAACATAAGCATCAGGATTCGGGTTAAAAGTTATGCCCGCTAAATCTGCAGCCTTGTTAAGAATAACACCATTTTGATAAACACCACTATTACTTGGCATATTAGTTAAAAATACAAATGGTATTTTGCCCGTGAATATTCCCGTTCCGCCACGTAAAACAAGACCTTTTTCCTCCGGAACTTTCCATCTGAAACCAACCCTTGGCGATAGAAGAATAGTTGCGTTCGGCCATTTACCCGTACTGTAACTGGTAAGATTTCCATTTTCATCAGGAAATTGTAGAGCATCAATTGCAGGGTTAGCAAGAGGTTGCTTTAAATAAGTTGGCACATCGCCTCTTAAACCATAAGTTAACTTAAAATTGCTATTGATGTTAAATTCGTCCTGCGCATAAATTCCCAACTGACCAAGTTGTAAATTAGCTGAAAAAACTTTTGGTTGACCAGGAACTAAAGAATAGGTATAAGAAAAATAAGCAGGTGGTGCATCATTTACAAAATCATTTAAATCGTTATACATGTAATAGCTCTCAGAGCCTGGCATAAACGCATTGCCTACTTTTTGATATTCATACGTAACACCCGCAGTTAAAGTATGTTTTCCCGCAAAATAAGTAAAGTTGTCTGTGATGTCGGCAATGTTATTAACTACCTCATTATTTCTTGTGAAAGGATCAGTGCCGGCCGACATATAATTACGTCCCTTCGTTACACCGGGAACTGTGCCATCTGCATCAAAAATTTCAATAGTTGGGAAAATACCACCTGGACTGTTTCTTATGTCACTAATATGAGTATAAGCCAGCAGTAACTGGTTGGAAAATCTACTATTAAAATTACTATTTAATTCAAGTGTTGCAGATTGTACAATATGATCCGTTCCGTAGTCAGAGTTAGCAAAACCAATGGATTGATTGCTATTTCTGTTATTAGGTAACCTTGATAGTGAGCCGGTAGTTCCCCTTATTGTAAATCCACCCGCGCCGCTGTTAGGAACACTGCTTCCATTTAAAGGCGATTGATCTGATCCTTTAAAATCACTATATTTCAATACTAACTTTTGTTTATCATTAATATTCCAATCTATTTTACCAAGTAGCTTCCTGTTTTTAGTAACATAGTTTGGACGATCGTCGTAAACACCAGCGTCATAACCATATTTTGATTTTAACACTGACGCAAATTTATCGAGAGAATCTTTAGGTGAAGCTGAAAGTGTGCCTGATGCGCTTGAGCCTGTTGGAACGAAAGTATTGCTATTAGGCTTCGACGCATTTTCCCACTCTGCATTTACAAAGAAAAATAATTTATTCTTAATAATAGGGCCGCCGAGGCTGGCACCATATACTTTATTTTTTTGAGGAGTCTGAGTTAGATCCACGTCACCTACGTGTTTACCATTAAAACTTTGGTTGCGGTAAAAACCGTAAGCAGTTCCGTGAAAAGTATTGGTGCCACTTTTTGTTATTACATTAAGTCCTGCGCCAGTGAAACCGGATTGTCTTACATCATAAGGTGCAATGTTTACTGAAATTTCATCATAGGCATCTATAGAAATGGGGCTTGCACCACCGCCTGGCTGTGGATCAGTAGATAATCCAAAATTATTATTGAGGTTGGCTCCATCAATCTGGAGATTATTAAATCTTCCATCCCGGCCTGCAAAACTATTACCGCTGCTTGCCTGTGGCGTTAGCCTGGTAAAATCAGTTATGCTTCTTGATATGGATGGTAATGTTGCAATTTGTCGTGAATTAAATACAGTGCTGGCGCCTGTTTTACTTCTTGAACCACTACTCCTTGATCCGGAAGTAATCGTCACCTCTTTCAACACCTGAGAATTAGAAACAAGTGCTACATCTGTAACGTATGGCTGACCGAGATTCAATGTAATATTGTCCAGAGATTGAGGAGTGTATCCGACATGCGTAATTGTCAATTTGTAAGGCCCCCCAATTCTTGTATTAGGAATCGTAAAATTTCCGTCTTTCTTAGTAAGTGTATTGTATTTTGTACCAGAAGGCTCGTGAACTGCCGTTACTGTAGCTCCCTCTAAAGGTATTCCGGAATCGGACTTTACAAAACCGGTAATACTACTAGTTGTTACCTGGGCCTTCATACAGAAAGGCGCAATTAGTGCAGCAAAAATAAATGGTAAAATTCTTCTTAGAGTCATAGATTTTTTAGTTTTAGTGACAAAGGAAGTAAATAATGTTTAATTATGCGTTAAGCAATTATTAACAAGTTCAAGGCAATTTTTCATCTCCAAATGCTGCTTTTACCAGGTTAAGAAAACATTAACTACTGGCGCTGAATTTATTAAGTAGCAACTCTTATCGCTTTAAATTTTATTTCCAATCTTTAGGTGCTGTTAACAAATTAAGAGAATATCTCAGCCATTTCATATTACATCAATTTTAAAATTACTTTCAATAGCTGAAGATTTTCATTCAACTATCTTTGCAAAAATAAATATACAAATGTTAGATACTATTGAGGCGGCTATTAAAGATATAAAAAATGGGAAACTCGTAAATGTTGTAGATTACGAAGATAGGGAAAATGAAGGTGATTTTATTACTTCTGCAAAGAATGTGACACCAGAAATAATCAACTTTATGAGTAAATATGGACGTGGACTGATCTGTGCGCCACTTTCTGAAAAAAGGTGTGATGAATTGCAACTTGATTTGATGGTTAATAACAACACCGCTTTGCATGGAACTCCATTTACGGTAAGTGTAGATTTGCTGGGGCATGGATGTACTACCGGCATATCTGCACACGACCGGGCAAAAACAGTTCAGGCGTTAATTAATGCTGAAACCAAACCCGAAGACCTCGGAAGACCCGGACATATTTTTCCTTTAAGGGCAAAAAATGGCGGCGTTTTAAGAAGGACGGGACATACCGAAGCTACTATGGATCTTGCGAGGCTAGCCGGACACGGTGATGCGGGTGTTCTCGTGGAAATTATGAATGAAGATGGAACTATGGCCAGGCTGGTGCAGCTCAAAGAGATTGCTAAAAAACACGGGCTGAAAATTATTTCTATAAAAGATTTAATAGAATACCGCCTGAATAAGGAGACACTTATAAAAGAGGACGTAAGAGTAAAAATGCCTACAAAATTTGGAACATTTGAGTTAATAGCTTACAAACAACTTAATACCGGCGAAGAGCACATGGCACTAAAAAAAGGTGAATGGAAAAAAGACGAACCTGTATTGGTAAGAGTGCATTCCAGTTGTATGACGGGAGATATTTTAGGATCGTTAAGATGTGATTGTGGCGAACAATTGCATGCTGCCATGAAAATGGTGGAAGATGCGGGAAAAGGCGTTGTACTTTATATGAACCAGGAAGGAAGAGGCATTGGTTTACTTAATAAATTAAAAGCATACAAGTTGCAGGAAGAAGGATACGATACTGTAGAAGCCAATTTAAAATTAGGCTTTGGAATGGATGAAAGGGATTATGGAGTGGGAGCGCAAATATTAAGAGAATTGGGCATTTCAAAAATAAAACTCATTAGCAATAATCCCAGAAAAAGAGCTGGCCTATTGGGCTATGGACTTGAAATAGTTGAAACCGTTCCTATAGAAATAGAGC
Source organism: uncultured Ginsengibacter sp. (assembly GCA_966191655.1). GTDB lineage: Bacteria > Bacteroidota > Bacteroidia > Chitinophagales > Chitinophagaceae > Ginsengibacter. The sequence continues at coordinate 1,325 of CBIGQT010000026.1, read as the reverse complement.
CTAATTCTCACAACAAAAAATACCTTACTACAAAAAGAGACAAACTGGGACACAAAATTTTACAAACGGGGAAAATTTGATTTTATTAATTCTTCGAGGTAGTATCAGAAACAGGTTTTCTGGTTTTTCTTTTTTGATGGGTGAAAAATTCTGCAAACGTATCAAATTCTTTTCTGTAAGAGAGTTGAACTCCCGTGCGGTTACGGCGCGTGATTCCTGAAATATCACCCAGGTCTGCATCGCTATGGTTAAATCCTATTACTCTTAATTTGCCATCCGGCGAAATTAAATATTCAAAAGAGATATCCGGTGAAAACAAAAAATTAGAGTTTGAATTAGAATTGCTCTGAGCAAGCTTATAATCTACATTTCCCCCAAAATTAACCAATAGCCGGTTTTTAAGAAAAGCAGTTTTTACTCCAATATTTCCAACGTTTTGAATTTCTTTTTGTGTAACTCCCTTTTGAAAATTAAAATCTGAAGTATTTATATTGGTATAAAGGTTAATAGAATTTGTGTTCAACAATTTCTGTAACCATGAGTTAAGCGAAGTAGTAAGTGTAGATGACAATAATTGACCAACACTCCTTGTTACAAAATTTCCTGTGGCGTTGCCGGTAATAAGTCCTTGCTGGCTGCTCATAAATGTGTTGAAAAGAAGTAAAGAAGTTACCTGCCTGTTTAATTCATTTTGATCTGACTGAAAAGTTTTTAAATATTCATTGGCAATAGGATCTGATTTTAAGGGATTGTCAAAAGTAAACTGAAATTCAAAGGCAGGTTCAGGATCTTTTAAAGTTCCTCTTAATTTGAAAATAATATCAACGTCTCCTTTTGGCGATGTAGAGTGGCCACTGTTAGGTATGCTGCTTAAGTCTACATTAGACGCTCTGTAAATGGCGTCAATATTGAGATTGGCAAGATAAGGATCTCCCTGCCATTCTATAAAACCCTGTTGTAAAGTGAATGGAGTTTTTAAAAACGTTTGAAAATTAAAAGTGTACTGCCCCTGTGCAATATCATACTTTCCTCTTATCGTTAATGGATCAGTTGTGCCCGCAGTTATATTCAATTTTCCACTTCCCTGCGCCTTAATAACATCACCTGTAGTTTCATCCAATATCACATCAATCTTTGCGTAAGGGTTTGCGTTGATTGCAATATCAACTTTTATATTTGAGCTTTCATGATTAGAAAGATCGGCCTTCATTTCATGTCCGAATTTTGTAAAATTAATATAGTCAAGCGACCCTGTTTCTGCAGTTTCTCCGGTTGGTAAATAGATATGACTGCTATCAGTTGGTTGCCCGCTTATACTCATTTTC
>CBIGQT010000025.1:0-13486 GCA_966191655.1 uncultured Ginsengibacter sp. | reverse complement strand
AACCGCGACTGGATTGCAGTGAGCAGTGAGTTTGATTTTATAGAACCTGACAAAAAGAAATTTTATCGGAAAGAAAAAATCTATATCAATCCCGAAGACATTACAACGGTTAAGCAACAAATAAAAACAGTATGGGATAAAATTCAGCAACACGATTTTTATACAGGCTGCGGCAAACCCGATTGCCACTGGTGTGAGTTTGTAAAAACCAACAATATGGCCGTTGCCTTGCATGAAGTAGCAGAAGAGCCGGAGTAAGAGATTTAGAATTATTTTAGGAGGCGGAAAAGGCTTTATCAGCCGAAAGCAATTATGTTTGCTTTTTTTCAAAAATGAATTGCAAGAATCTTTTATTTTGTATTGTTGCCTGCTGCACTGTTTACACAATTTCAACCATGGGAAGTGGTTGTGCGCAAATAGGTGCTCCGACAGGTGGCCCAAGGGATTCCATTCCACCAAAACTTTTAAATGCTAATCCACCAAATGGAACTCTTAATTTTAAGGGTAATCATATTACCCTTACTTACGACGAATATGTGCAACTTCAAAAGGTACAGGAAAATTTATTGGTTTCCCCAACTCCAAAAATTACACCGAATGTAGATTATAAATTAAGAACCGTTACCATTAAGATACGGGATACACTGGAACCTAATACCACCTATCGTTTCGACCTTGGAAACTCGATACAGGATCTAAATGAAGGAAATCCCGTTAAAAACTTTTCGTACATATTTTCTACAGGGGCTTATCTTGATTCACTTCAGTTTTCGGGGAACGTTCAATTAGCAGAAACAGGAAAAACGGATTCTACATTATTAGTATTTCTCTATAAAGATCTTGATGATTCTGCCGTATTAAAACATAAACCCAGGTATACAACCAGGGTAGACACTTCAGGTAATTTTACATTTCATAATCTGCCCGGAGGCCTCTATAATGTGTATGCGCTAAAAGATGAAAGTGGCCAAAAGGTTTATAATCATGATGATGAATTATTTGCTTTTTCAGATAGTACCATTAAAGTTGATGGCAACACTAGCCCCGTAAAATTATTTGCTTATCAACAGGAAAAGCCTAAGCCAAAAACTTCTTCAACAGCTACATCTTCTTCCGAAAAAAAATTAAAATATGCAACTTCACTTGTGAACGGCAGGCAGGATTTGCTTACCCCGCTCACTATGGAATTTGATCATAAACTTAAAAATTTTGACAGTCTTAAAATAGAGCTTACCGATACTCTTTTGAATCCATATAAATCAGCAATCGTAAGTATAGATACAACCGGGAAAAAAATAACTATTGCAAATAAATGGACAGAAAATTCTGATTACAGGTTGATTGTTTCGAAAGATTTTGCAACAGATACAACAGGTCTTACCTTGTTAAAATCAGACACGATTCCTTTCAAAACAAAAAAAGAGGGCGATTACGGAGCCATTACAATTAATTTTAAAAATCTTGAAAAATTTAAAAATCCGGTTTTGGAATTTGTAACAAATAATGAAGTTGTATATTCTTATCCATTAACTTCAGCAACATGGACCGATAATCTTTTTAATCCCGGCGATTACGAAATACGAATTCTTGAAGATGACAATAAAAATGGCGTTTGGGATCCGGGAAATTATCATCTAAAATTGCAACCGGAAAAAGTATTTGCAATAAAACAAAAAATAAATATTCGCGCCAATTGGGAAAATGATAAGGATATAATATTATAACCAAAGCGGTGCGCTAACTTAATTTCCGCAAAACCCTGTTAAACATCACACATCAAACATACCACATGGTACATTACCTTTGACGAATGATTTTTTCTTCCACTCTTCTTGAAAATGCGGTAAACGAATTTGCAAAACTTCCCGGCATTGGTAAAAAAACCGCATTGAGGCTGGTGCTTCATTTGCTTAAAAAAAATGTTGAAGACGTAGAGCATTTCAGCGAAGCAATTGTAAAGATGAGGGAACAAATAAATTTTTGTACCCGCTGTCATAATATTTCTGATAAACAATTGTGCAATATTTGTGCGGACAGGTCACGCAAACAACAAATGATTTGTGTAGTGGAAAGTATTCGTGATGTAATTGCTATAGAAAGCACACAACAATATAACGGCCTTTATCATGTTTTGGGTGGCATTATTTCTCCTCTTGATGGCATTGGGCCGGACCAATTGCAGATTGATTCACTCATTAAGAGAGTAAATGAAGAAAAAACAGAAGAATTAATTTTCGCTTTAAGTCCCAATATACAGGGCGATACCACTATATTTTACATCAGCAAAAAATTATCCGCAGAATTGAATGAAGAAACGCAACCGATAAAAATTACTACCATTGCCCGTGGAATTGCATTTGGAGGCGAACTCGAATATGCTGATGAAATGACACTGGCACGTAGTATCTCCAACCGCATACCGGTAGAAAATTATGTCGGAAATAAATTTTAAATACTAGTAAATTCATTTAATATTTTGTTCGGTTCGTTATACTGTATAAAATAAACACTGTTATTGCAGTCAACCGTTTAATTACTAAATTGCAGCCAACTATTTCAATTTATAAATTTGAGTCATAATTTATCAGAAAATAAACCTATAATAGGATTTAGCTGTGGCGATTTAAATGGTATAGGCACCGAGCTAATATTAAAATCACTTTCAGATAATCGCTTTCTCGATTTTTGTACACCGGTAGTTTTTGCCAGTAATAAAGTAATTAATTTTTACAGGAAAAGTATTGGCGATATCAATTTTAGTTTTACAAGCATTAAAGATTTTTACAAATTAAATACCCGCCAGGTAAATGTTTTTAATTGCTGGGAGGAAGAGGTTGCTATTAATCCAGGAACATTAAGCGACGCGGCGGGGCAATATGCGGTAAAAAGTCTACAAATAGCTTCCTCCGCTTTGAAAGACGCGAAAATTAATGCTCTTGTCACCGCGCCACTTCATAAGAAAAATGTTCAAAGCGCTAATTTTTCATATACAGGCCATACACCTTTTCTTAAAGATTTTTTTGGAGTGAAAGATGTATTAATGTTACTTACCGCCGAAAATCTAAAGATCGGATTAGTTACGGAACATCTTCCCGTGAAAGAAATCGCAGCTCACATTACCAAAGAAAATATCATAAGCAAACTATCTATATTACATGCTTCATTAAAAAAAGATTTTAATATTGAAAAGCCTAAGATAGCAGTCCTGGCGTTAAATCCCCATGCGGGCGATGAAGGTTTAATTGGCACAGAAGAACAGGAATTTATTAAACCTGCTATTAAAGAGTCGAAGCAACGAAATATGCTGGTAATGGGCCCGTATAGTGCAGATGCTTTTTTTGCCCGGGCCTTATACAATAAATTTGATGCTGTATTAGCAATGTATCACGACCAGGGATTAATCCCCTTTAAATCTCTTGCATTTGGAGAAGGAGTAAATTTTACCGCAGGATTACCGGGCGTTCGTACAAGTCCGGATCATGGAACAGCTTTTGATATAGCAGGTAAAGATAAAGCAGACCCTTCTTCGTTTAGGGCAGCAATATTTAACTGTATCGATATATTGAATAACCAAAAAATGTTTGAGGAAAATAATAAAAACCCTATTAATAAAGTGAGTGCCAGTATAGTAGCAGGCGCTGTTGATGAAAAAATAAGTGAATAGCCTTTCTTCTTTATTGATCCGTGATGTAATAAGTAGATAGCTATCGGCGTTATCCTGTAAGAGTAACGATTGAAAAAAGAGCAATAACTTTTAAACTTTATTTTTTTTACAAGTCCGTTATCTGATATCCTGTATTTAGTTTTTGATAAAAAAGTTTTACTCCAAACTAAATTATATTTTTGTAACAGAATTGATTATTTATAATATTATGGCATGGATAATATCTTATTAAGTGGTGGACTAGCGTTTTTAATTACGTTTTTTTCAATACCTGTTATAATTGAAGTTGCGAAAGATAAAAAGCTCTTCGATGAACCCGATGAAAGAAAGGTACACAAGGCTGTAATACCTACTTTGGGCGGCCTTGGAATTTTTGCCGGTTTTATTGTCGCTTCTCTTTTAGGCGTTCCTTCATCTGTACCACCGGTTTTTCAATATTTTGTTGCGGCCATAATGGTTATATTTTTTCTCGGAATAAAAGATGATATTTTAATACTCTCAGCTTCTAAAAAATTCATAGGACAACTTTTTGCAGCGGGCATTATCATAAAATTTGGAGGAATTCAGATTAACAATATGCATGGGTTTTTAGGATTATATACTATTCCTCATACTGCAAGTATTTTACTTACTCTTTTTACAATCGTCGTTATTACTAATTCGTTCAACCTTATTGACGGAGTTGATGGACTTGCCGGCTGCCTGGGTTTATTAACCTCTTCAATTTTTGGAGCATATTTTCTTGCTACATCACAGCTAATGTATGCGGTTATGGCTTTTTCACTTGTGGGCAGTCTTATTGCTTTTCTTATTTATAATTTTTCTCCGGCAAAAATTTTTATGGGAGATACCGGTTCATTATTGATAGGTCTTTTAAACTCGGTTTTTGTTATAAAATTTATTGCAATTGCTGCAGATCCATCCTTTGGATTGCCATTGCAATCCGCACCTGCTATTGGTTTCGCTATTTTAATTGTTCCTCTTTTTGATACTTTGCGTGTGGTAACTATCAGAATTATTAGCCGAAGATCACCTTTTAGTCCTGACAGAAACCATATCCATCATTTCCTTCTTGAGCTGGGACTAAGCCACAAAATGATTTCATTAACCTGCTTAAGCGGCAACATAATATTTATAGCGCTTGCCTATTATCTTCGTTTTACCGGAACTACTATGGTTATACTTGCACTCTCCGGCGTTTCATTAGCAATAGTGAGTATAGTTTATTATAACCGACCCAAAATAAAAGCAAAACCAATTGCATTTCCAGGTCATACTCAAAAAGAAACTATCCTCAAATCTCACAAAATACTTACTCTTGCGGGAGAACCTGTTGAACAGAATTAAACTGTATTAACTTTTTTATCAACCTGATTTTATTAATTTTGATGACTTTTTAAGCATCACATCTCCCGGGTGTGATATTTTTATATAAACCTAAAATAAAATGGCAGACGACTTATTGGGTATATTAGATGATAGTAGAATATCCATGAAAAAAGCAATTGATCATTTCGAGTCTGAACTAATAAAAATTCGTGCAGGTAAGGCAACTCCAACTATGCTTGATGGAATCGTAGTTGATTACTATGGTAATCCTACTCCTATTGGCCAGGTTGGTAACTTAAGTGTGATGGACGCACGAACACTTACCATTCAACCTTGGGAAAAAAATATGCTTCAGCCAATTGAGCGGGCAATTATTGCTGCCAATATTGGTATTAATCCGCAAAATGATGGAAATATAATTCGTCTGTTTCTGCCGCCACTTACCGAAGAAAGAAGAAGAGAACTTGTAAAAAGAAGCAATGTGGAAGGCGAACATGCAAAAATTGCTGTACGAAATATTCGCCGGGATGCTATTGAGCAAATTAAGAAATTACAGAAAGATGGACTGAGTGAAGATGAAGCAAAAGACGGAGAAAGCGATATTCAGGAAATTACCAATAACTATATTTCTTTAATTGATAAACACCTGGAAGCAAAAGAAAAAGAGATTATGGCAGTATAAAAAACCTGAGAAATTCAATTTTGAAAGAACAATTACTCATATTAATAACCACTCCATTATATCTTATTGTAATTGGCCTGGAGATCTTATTAAGCCATCTGCATTTAAAAAAATATTATACGCTCAAAGATACTTTCATCAATATTTATTTATGCATTCTTAATGGAGGTATTGATCTCTTATTCAGGGCTGTTTATATTTTTATTCTTATTACAATATATAAGATTCATTTTGTAGATTTTTCTTTTAATCCCTTTTTGTATTGGTTTTTACTTTTCATTTTTGAAGACTTTGCCTTTTATATTGAACATAGAGTAGATCACTTTTGCCGCATTTTTTGGGCTGTGCATGTAACGCATCATTCCTCAGAAGAATTTAATTTAACTACCGGTTTCCGGTCCTCGGTGTTGCAGCCCTTATACAGATTTATTTATTTCTTGCCCCTTGTTTTATTGGGCTTTAAACCAATAGATATTGTATTTATGTATTCACTTACCCAGATATATGGAATATTGGTTCACACACAGTATATTAATAAAATGCCGCGATGGTTTGAGGCTTTTTTGGTAAGTCCCTCGCATCATAGAGTTCATCATGCAAGTAATATTCGTTACCTCGACAGAAATATGGGAATGGTATTAATAATCTGGGATAGGTTATTTGGTACTTTTCAAAGTGAGGTAGAAGAAGACCCTGTAAAATATGGACTTACCAAACAATTGGATAATCCTTATCATCTTGGTAAAATAATTTTTCACGAATGGCAAAATATTGGAATTGACCTGAGAAAAAAAATACCGCTTTCTGTGAAAATTAAATATCTTATAATGCCCCCCGGATGGAGCCATGACGGAAGCACAAAAACTGCGAGGGAATTGAGAAAAGAATTACTCCATTCAAAATAATACAGTTTTTAAAAACCGACAATCATAAAAGTCGGTATAACATCATTTATGAAATTTAGCAATAATCTCAATTATTGCTGTCTGATTTATATTATATGAAAAAGCAATTTGCGTATGTGAAAAATTTCTTACTTTAAATTATTATTTCTATAATCATTCCTGTTTAAAAAATATAATGAGTCATATAAATCTTAAAGAAATAAACACAAGGGCTGGAAAAGAATTTGATAAACAGGAAACCAAAGAAAAAACTGCAAAAATTCTTGAGGAATTAGATGACCTCCAAAATCTTTTATTTGCCGAAAATAAACATTCAATATTAGTGGTTATACAGGGCATGGATGCCAGCGGAAAAGATGGCGTTATAAGAAATGTTTTTACATCAATGAATCCGCAAGGCGTAAATGTAAAAAGCTTTAAGGCGCCTACATCCGAAGAACTAAGTCATGATTTTTTATGGCGTATTCATTTGCATGCACCAGCAAAAGGAATGATACAAATTTTTAACCGCAGTCATTATGAAGACATATTAATAACACGTGTTCATAAATGGTGCAATGATATAACAGCCGGCAAAAGAATGAAAGCAATTAATGCCTGGGAAGAACTAATATCCAGTCATAATAATACGCACATCCTTAAATTTTATTTGCATGTATCTCCTGAGGAACAACAGGAAAGGCTTTCGGAAAGAATAAAGGATCCCACAAAAATGTGGAAGTATAATGCCAATGATTTTGAAGAAGCAAAACTCTGGGATATTTATATGAAGATGTATGAGGATTGCTTTGAAAATTGTAATGAAATACCCTGGACGATTGTGCCTAGCGACCAGAACTGGTACAAAGAATATATTATTGCTTCAACATTAAGAGATACTTTGGCTGGATTAAAAATGCAATACCCCGGAATAAAAAAGTAGTCTTAATTTCATCACCATTAAAAACATACACTATGAGTTTTATTAAAGATTTCAAAGCCTTTGCCATGAGAGGCAATGTTATGGACCTTGCCGTTGCCGTAATAATTGGCGCAGCATTCGGAGCCATAGTTTCATCATTGGTAACTGATATCATTACCCCATTGATACTTACGCCTGTGTTGGAAAAAGCGGGGATTGCGGATATCGCACAATTGAAATGGGGAGCGGTGTCTTACGGAAAGTTTTTAGCAGCGGTAATAAATTTCGTGGTTATTGTGCTGGTTATTTTTTCACTCATCAGGGCATTAAGTTCTATGCAAAAGAAAAAAGATGAAGCTCCTGCTGCACCTTCTTCCACTGATCAACTTTTAATTGAAATAAGAGATCTTCTAAAAAAATAAATACTTATACAGTAATTTCGCTCCTTCTGATAAACAGCAAGGAAATTTTTTTAATTTAAGATGAATACAGAAATATACCAGATAAAATTACCTCAGTTTGAAGGTCCTTTTGACCTGTTGCTTTTTTTTATTGAAAGAGACGAACTGGATATTTATAATATTCCTATTACAAAAATTACCAATGAATTTCTGGATTATATTCATAAAAGCGAATCGCTTAATATTGAGTTGAGTAGTGAATTTATTTTATTTATTAGTACACTCATGCGTATAAAAGCAAAAATGCTTTTACCAAGAAAAGAATTGGATGCCGAAGGAAATGAAATAGATCCACGGCAGGAACTGGTAGATAAAATTCTTGAGTACAAAAGGTTTAAAGAAGCTGCTGCTAAAATGAGCGAACTGGAAGCATTGAGAATGTTAATGGCAAAACGCGGCAATATACAGGAAGAGCTTTCAAAAATTGGTGAAGAGGCGGGGGAAGGTACTGAGATACAGGCAGTGTCTTTATTTAAACTTATGAAAGCTTTTGAAAGAGTTGCTTCACGGCTTCATGATAAGCGTCACCAGCCGGTACATACCGTTGTTCAGTATAATTACACCATGGAGGGAAGCAGAAAATATATGCTCGATTTAGTTAAGAATGAACAAGCCATTTCTTTTGAGAAAATATTTGATGTTTCGGAAAATCGCATTCACGCCATTTTTCTTTTTCTTAACATGCTCGAGCTTATTCAACAAAAATATCTTTTTATAATTATGGGAGAAGGCATTAATAATTTTATAGTTGAATACAATAATGAAAGAAAAGAAGATGTATCCGATATTCCTGTGGCTGTTGTTTTCGACCCTTCTCAAAATTGAATAATTTTTTGGCAACTTAATTTCGTCTAATCATTTAGGTTATCCTTATTAAGATAACTCACTTAATTGTTAAACCCTGGCTCAGGATATTTTTTATCAACATGTTGTGCTACAAAGATTGTTGCAAACAAAATGCATCCGGCAAAAAATAAATATTTTTTCATTTCATTTCTTTTTTATTTTTTATGAAACGCCAACCTGCAAAAATTTGTACTACATTTTTTTTTGCATCTACGTCAGGAACGAAAGAGGGAGTTTCGCCAGGGTCTATCTCAGAAACATTTTTATACAGGTCGCCAAGACTAAGATTGTATCGTGCTCCAATTACCAGGCCCGACACCGGATGTATTTCAAACCCTACGGCTATACCATAATCAAACCTGTTATAATAGTCCAGTACTGAGCTATAAGGATTAGAAGATGATTGGTTTTTGGCACTGTCTGCTTTGGCGTTCAAAAGAAACGCAGTTTGGAAGCCCAATTGCAGTGTAAAAAATTTACTGATGTTAATGCCCATTAATTGTGGCAGCATAATGTAATCAAGCGTAACCTTACCTGTATTTTCGTTTGTTGCATAATTATAACCCTGTCGTGAAAAACCAATTTCAGTATTGTAACTGATGATTCCTTTTGAAGGCGGCGCCAAAAAGACTGCTACCATAAAACCGCTGCTGTGGCTGCTGTTGATAGATGATGCATTGGTTACGTTTGCAAAATTGAGCCCTGCCTTAATGCCTACCTGTGCATACATCAAACAGGGAATAATACACAGTAATAAAAGATTTAATTTTTTCATTTTTTCATTTTTAAATGATAATGATTTATAAAATATTCATACAAAAATTATTTTCCTTTTCGTTCTAAAATTTTGGATAGCAAGGAAGATTGCGAAGCGTCAACCCTCTCTCCCCATAGCCATAACAATAGAGAGAGTAAGGGATATCCAAAGAACTCCTGGAGCAAATTTGTCCCTTAATTTTTTATTATCTGCCGCGTCATGTCAACCCCTTCGCCTGTTAGCCTTAACTGGTAAACTCCCGCTGCCAGCGACTTTGAAGATTCCAAAGTTTCAGTTGCTGCGCCACCTGCATGCGTCATTCTTTTATTCATTACCTGCTGGCCAAATACGTTAGTTAAAATAATAGTATAGTTTCCTTTCTGCAGATTTATTTCTAAAGCAACTGTACTTCCCTTTATCGGGTTGGGATAAATGTTTACACTATTTTTAGAACCATTGTTCATATTTACTTTTAATATTTGGCTATAAGTTTCTTTCCCTGCCTCAATTATTTTTATCCTGTAAAAGTTTACACCGTTGAGAGGATTAGGATCAAACAAATTATATTTTACAGCAACGCTAACGTTGTCGCCTGCACGAACACTTCCCAGGGTTGAGAATTGTTGACCGTTTTGCGACCGCTCTACTTCATATCTGTCTATATTGCTCTCCTGCTGCGCCGTCCATTCAACCTGCACTCCCGCGTTTTGTTGATAAGCTTTAATATTTGTGAGGGTAACAGGTAATGCGAATAAATCAATTTGAAAAACTGAGGCTGAGCTTGAATTTAAATTAGCCACAGCCACTTCGGGAATACCATCTCCATCCAGGTCGCCAATTGCAACAGACACTGGCGCAGTACCGGTACCGAAATCTACTTTAGTTGCAAAAGATGAAGCATCTATTGCACCTGGAGCAGAAGTATTTCTCAACACTGATATTGAATTAACGGTAATGGCAGAATTAGCAACTACAAGGTCTGGTTTGCCATCTCCATCAACATCCCCTATAGCAACCGAATAAGGAGTAAGCCCTGTAGTAAAGTCAACTTTAGAGGCAAATGAAGAAGCTGTAATACTTCCTGAAGTTGAGGTATTACGAAGCACTGATAAGGTAGTGGAAGTTGGTTCCGAATTAGCAATCACAAGGTCAGGCTTACCGTCTCCGTCTATATCGCCAATAGCCACACAACGGGGAGTAGCACCCGTAATAAAATCAACTTTAGCTGCAAAAGAAGATGAATTAATAATGCCTGAAATTGATGTATTTCTGAGGACTGACACAGAAGTTGCACTGAGCGCTGCATTAGCAACCACAAGGTCTTTCTTTCCATCACCATCTACATCAAGAATAGCAATTGAAAAGGGAGTAAGACCCGTAGCAAAGTCAACTTTAGCAGCAAAAGAAGTACTGCCTGGTGTGGAAGTGTTATGCAATATAGAAATAGAAGTTGCATTTGAATTAGCGCTTATGAGGTCCGGCTTACCGTCTCCATCAACATCGCTTATTGCAATGGAAACCGGTGTACCCGCTGTGATGAAATCTACTTTGGCTGCAAAGGAAGACGAATTAATCACGCCGGGCGTAGAGGTGTTACGAAGGACTGATAAATTATTAGAACTTTGATTTACTATCACAAGGTCAGGCTTTCCATCTCCATCAAAATCTCCTATTGTTACAGAACGCGGATACGAGTTTGTTACAAAATCTACTTTGGCCGCAAAAGAGGAGCCACTTATAATACCTGTTGAAGAAATATTTCGCAGTACTGATATAGTTGTAGAGTTTGCGTTAGCAATTACCATGTCAGGCCTTCCATCTCCATCAACATCACCAATTGAAATAGAATAAGGTAAAACGCCGGTAATAAAATCAACCTTTGGCTTATAAAAGTTTGCAGGAATGCCCGTGCCCGCAGGATTTGTAAAAGTAATTATAAACGGTCTTGATGAATAACCGGTTAAGCCCGTGGCATTATTAAGAACAGATAAAGGTCGGTATGTTGCACCCGCGGGCACTGTTACATTTAAACTGGTAGCTGTAGCGGATGTAACTGTTGCTTTTACTGCGCCGAAATATACGATGTTATTTGCAGCGACCGCATTGAAGCCAGTACCCGTTATTGTTACGTTTGTACCGACCGCACCACTTGCAGGTGAAAAAGAAGTAATGACTGGTTGTGCTGTTACTTTTGATGTAATAAAAAAAAGTAATGATAATGCAAATATTAATTTGCAGAAGGCTCGTAAATTTTTATTCATTGTGTTAAGTTTAAAATAATCACGTGTAAAAATTAATTGACCGTTATAAAAAATAATGTTGTGAGAGTAGCTCTTGATAATTAAATCAAATGTACCTGCAACAAAATCGCCTTCCATCACCCGAAACAGTGATATTTACCGGATTGCAAAAAATCCCCCGAAAAGGTGAATTTTAAATGATTGCTTGAAATTGTTGTTTAGAATGTCAATCTTTAGACAATAACCATAGTCGCCGGTCATGAAATTTTCTATTCGATACTTTTTTTTTCTGACAATAGGTTTTGTTTGTTCGAAACAGGCAACGACACAAACGCACGTAATAGATAGCATGGAATATGCTCTCACGCAGCCTGCAATAGATTCTGTAAGGGTATTTACTTTGTTACAACTGGCAGGCCAATGTTATAAATATGATACTTTAAAAGCGATTCGCTATTTGAGTGAAGGACATCTGATTGTAAAAAGACTGAAATGGGACTATGCTACCGCGGAGTACTATAATAGCAAAGCTATCATGAAACAATATGCCAGTAACAATGACGCTGCAAATTTATTTTTTGATACAGCCGTTGTCTATTATCAGAAATCAATTAATACAAACCGAAATGAAAAAGAAGTGTCGGATGCAAGATTATCGATAGCAACCTGTAAAGGGCAACAAGGAGATATTTTGCTTGCAAAAGATAGTACTAAAGAAGCCATAAGCGCATACTTAGAGGCTCTGGAAGCATGGAAAGTTTCTGGAGACCCGCAGAAACAAATAGCCATAGCAACGTATTACAGCAAGATATCAACGGTTTATTATAAACTGAATCAATTTGATAAAGCATTGGAATATGATAAATTATCGGCATCAATTTTCATGGATGGTACAAATGAAGAAGGGCAGGCATGGTCGTTAATTTATGTTTGTGATGACTTCGCAGCTCTTAAACAACTCGACTCTTCTTTAGTTTATCTGGCTAAGGCAACTCCGATAGTTGAAAAATTAAATATTTCACGTCTTAATATTCAATATTATAACAAGCTTGGACAGATTAGCAAATTAAAAAAAGATTATAAAGCAGCCATCACGTATTATAACAAAACCTTAGACGAAGCAAAAAAAGAGAATGATTCTTTTCAGATAGCGGCGAGTCAAAAAATAATTGGCTTATGTTATGAAAAAATGGGAGAATATAACGCAGCAAGAAAATATTTGGAATCAGCTTTATTTATTGCGCAACAAAATCAATATGGACAGCAGCAGGTGGAAACTTTGCAGGAATTAGTAAATGTAGAAGAGAAAACAAATAATACATCCCTTGCATTTGCTTATTTAAAACAACTTTTTTCCTTAAAAGATAGCCTGGAAACTAATGCCTCCAAAAAAGCGATAGCAGAAATAGAAAATAAATACCAGGCCGCAGAGAAAGAAAAAGAAATTGTTCAACTCAACGCCGATAAACAAACGCAGGCACTTTCTATCAAACAAAAATTAACGCTTAATTATTTTTTAATTGGCTCGCTGGGTGTTTTTTTATTGTTAGGTTTCTTAGGATACCGCAATCTTCGCCATCGCCAGCAGTTGGCAAAGCAACAACATGAACTGCAACAACAACACATTCGTGCGTTGGAAAAAGATAAACAATTAGTAGCTGTAGATTCTATGCTAAAAGGGCAGGAAGAAGAACGAACCCG
>CBIGQT010000024.1:0-13489 GCA_966191655.1 uncultured Ginsengibacter sp. | reverse complement strand
GTTCTTCATGAGTTCCTGTTTCAATTACATCTCCTTTTTCCAAAACATAAATTCTATCAGCATGCATAATGGTACTTAATCTATGCGCAATTAAAATAGTAATCTGTTCTTTTTTTGATGAAACATCTTTAATTGTATTTGTTATTTCTTCTTCGGTTAAAGAATCTAACGAAGAAGTTGCCTCATCAAAAATTAATAAATGCGGGTGCCGAAGCAATGCTCTCGCAATGGATAAACGCTGTTTTTCTCCACCGGA
Organism: uncultured Ginsengibacter sp.; assembly: GCA_966191655.1. Taxonomy (GTDB): domain Bacteria; phylum Bacteroidota; class Bacteroidia; order Chitinophagales; family Chitinophagaceae; genus Ginsengibacter. Next base: position 13,233 of record CBIGQT010000024.1, on the reverse strand, counting down.
AACTTTTACACCACCTTCCCCAATTAACGTATCGAGGCCTTTATCTGCCCGGGCCAGTATGGAGGTACAGGAAGCTTTTTTTAATACATCAAGAATTTCTTCATCGCTTGCTGCAGGATTTACAAAAAGTAAATTTTCCCTGATAGTTCCGGCAAAGAGTTGCGTATCCTGCGTTACAAAGCCTATCTGTGTTCTCAGCACATCAAAGTCAATATCTTTTCCATCAATTTTATTATATTTTATATGTCCCTGTTGCGGAATGTATAAACCAACAAGCAACTTTACCAAGGTAGTTTTTCCTGAACCTGACGGGCCAACGAATGCAATAGTTTCTCCTTTTTTTACGTCGAAGCTTATATCTGCCAAAGCGGGTTGTTGCGCCGATTGATGTTTGAATTTTACATTAATGAATTCAAGTTCTTCAACATTATTAATAGTTTCAGGTTTAGCAGGTTTTAGTTCAGGAGACTTCAGCATCAGGTTATGAAAATTATTTAAAGACGCCTCGGCTTCACGATAAGAAATAATGATGTTTCCTATCTCCTGCATTGGCGCAAAAAGAAAAAAACTATAAAATACCAATGAAAGATATTGTCCCGGCGTAATAGCATTTCTAAATATTAACCATAATAAAGTAAAAGTGATAAGCTGTTGTAAAAAGTTAACCATTGTACCCTGGATGAAACTTATGGTACGTATGCTTTTTACTTTACGCAATTCAAGTTTCAATATTTTAAAGGTGTTATTGTTAAGCCTGTTCACTTCCTGGTCAGTTAACCCGAGACTTTTTACCAATTCGATATTGCGTAAAGATTCTGTTGTAGAACCAGCCAAGGCGTTGGTTTCATTTACAATATTTTTTTGAATAGATTTTATTCTTCTGCTAAGTAAACTGGTAACAACTGCTATTAAAACAATACCTATGGTATATACCGGCATAATCACCCAATGTAACCTGAACGCATAGACGGAGATGAACACAATGCTTACAATAATTACAAAAAATACATTGATAAAATTGGTGATGAATTTTTCGGTATCAGCTCTCACCTTTGTAAGTATTGATAATGTTTCGCCGCTGCGCTGATCTTCAAAATCCTGGTAAGGCAGTCGCATGCTGTGTTTCAGGCCATCAGTAAAAATAGTGGCGCCAAATTTTTGTATTAATACATTTGAAAAATAATCCTGGAAAGCCTTTGCAATACGGCTTACCATTGCAGTACCGATCAATAATAACAGAAAGAATAACAAACCATGATATTGACCATGGCCAAAAAAGAATGCATGTTCACTTCTTGGTGTTTTATCAGGGAATATATGGGGATGATTAACAAACAAATCAAGGATATTACCCGTAATTGCCGGCGCAAACAATGAAAAGACCTGGTTTACTGCAGCGAGAAAAAGTGCTAAAACTACCAGCCATTTATATGGCTTTATGTATGATAATAAAATTTTCATTTAATAAATTGAATCTGCAAATTTCGGAAAAAGCTTTGAGAGTTAAATAATGTATCAACCCGCCCACCCTTCTCTATCCAAACTCCTGTATTGAATAGCTTCAGCGAGATGTTCAGGTTTTATATCATCGCTGCCCGCAAGGTCAGCGATAGTTCTGCTCACTTTTAATATTCTGTCATAAGCACGGGCAGAAAGATTTAATCGCTCCATAGCAACTTTCAAAAGATTAGAACCGGCCTGCGTTATTACACAAATTTCTTTTAGCATCTTACTGCTCATTTGAGCATTGCAATAAACACCCGGATTATCTTTATATCTTTCGGCCTGCTTTTCCCTGGCCTTAATAACTCTTTCTCTTATTACTTCGCTTTTTTCAAACTCATGCTTAGACGAAAGTTCATTAAAGGCAACAGGAGTTACTTCCACGTGCAAATCAATTCTGTCCAGTAACGGCCCTGAAATTTTATTCAGATATTTTTGAACGGCTCCCGGCGGGCAGGTACATTCCTTCTCAGGATGATTGTAATATCCGCACGGACAGGGATTCATAGAAGCAATCAACATAAAGCCGGAAGGAAATTCAAGGGCAACTTTTGCCCTCGATATAACAATTTTTCTTTCTTCCATTGGTTGCCTCATCACTTCCAATACCGTTCTTTTAAATTCAGGTAATTCATCTAAAAACAAAACACCGTTGTGCGCCAATGAAATTTCACCGGGTTGCGGAATACCACCGCCGCCAACTAATCCTGCGTCTGATATCGTGTGATGAGGTGAACGAAAAGGGCGTTTTGAAATGAGTGTTGCGTTTTCGGGAAGCTTGCCGGCAACGCTATGAATTTTCGTTGTTTCCAACGCTTCCTGTAACGTAAGCGGCGGGAGTATGGTTGGCAAACGCTTTGCCAGCATAGTTTTTCCGGCACCGGGCGGTCCTATCAAAATTGCATTATGGCCGCCTGCTGCTGCAATCTCCAAAGCCCTTTTAATATTTTCCTGCCCTTTTACATCGCAAAAATCTATTTCAAAATCGGTTTGTGCATTGGCAAATTCTTCTCTCGTATTTACAACGGTTGGCTTAATAGAATTTTCATCAACAAAAAAATCAATGACATCATTAATGTGCCCAACGCCATACACATTTAATTTATTAACCATTGCTGCTTCACGTGCATTTTCTTTGGGAAGAATCAATCCTTTAAAACCTTCTTTGCGTGCCTGTATGGCAATTGGTAAGGCGCCTTTTATAGGTCTAACGGTACCGTCTAAGCTAAGTTCGCCCATGATAACATAGTCGGTAAGCTTTTCAGCATTTTCTAATTGCTCGCTGGCGCCTAACGTTCCCATTGCTATTGGCAGATCGAAGGCTGTACCGCTTTTCCTTATCTCAGCAGGCACTAAATTCACAACCACTTTTGTTCTCGGAAAATGGTAGTCATTAGACTTTATAGCACTTTCCATTCGTTCGAGGCTTTCTTTAACAGCATTATCCGGAAGACCAACTATCGAAGTAAATTTTCCGCTGCTTACATTTACTTCAACAGTAATTGTAATTGCTTCAACTCCATAAACAGCGCTGCCGAAAGTTTTGACTAACATGCATTGAAATTAGCCAAATTATATAACAGAAAGTAAGAGGGGTAATAAATAATTGGCTAAAGCTTTTCAAGAAGGTCAATAACTTTTTCCCTTTTAAGGATCAAATAACCAATCCTGTCATTACTAATCCCGTCTGTTAAATTGTAATTAAAAGTGAGTTGTTCATCTTCAACATTGGTTTCAAAATATTTAAAATTAATGTTGGGATATTTTTTTAAAGACTCGCCAATTTCATACAAGTGAGTGGAAAGAATAAACAGAGAACTTTTTATTTTAATAAGTCCTTCGATAACTACACTGCTGCATTTCATCGCATCTTGAACGTTAGTTCCTTTAAACAGTTCATCAATAAGTATCAACCATTTTCTGCCATCGTTAATTTTGATGATTGTATTTTTTATTCTTTGCACTTCGTTATAAAAATAACTTTCGCCTTTAAAAACATTATCTACCACATTGATATTGCTTAAAAGTCCGTCAAAAAAACAAAGCTCCATTGACCTTGCGGGAACTCCCATTCCTATATGAGCCAGGAACACTGCAGATCCAACGGCTTTTATAAAAGTGCTTTTACCAGCCATATTAGCGCCTGTTAAAAAAATAAAATTATTATTCTTATCAAGCCCGAGATCATAAGCAACAGGATTCTTTAATAAGATGTGATAAAGGCCTTCTATTTTTAGTTCCGGTTTTGATGAAACAAGAAATTCAGGAAATACCAAACCGTATTCCTTCACCGCCATAGCCATTCCATACCACGCATCCAGTTGTGAATAAATTTCTATCAGTTCATAAAAACTTTGCTTATAGTGGTATTTGATAAATTGAGCAAGCGCCAGTATTTCAACCTTTGAAAGTTCACTCGTTTTTTCTTTTGATGAAATGATACTTAGTTGTTGTTTCTTCATTAAAACACCTGCCTTATATAATATTCTTTTTAGGTTTTCAGGTACATCATCATTTTCAAAAAGTAAAATTATTTTATACAATCCTTTTATAAAATCAAATGCGTGACCCACTGAATATTTCACCAGGGAATAATCGGGCGCATGAAAGAGCTTGTAAAAATTTGCGGAAGAAGCAGTAGGCCTGGCAGGTAACTGGTCAATAGTACTTTCATAATATTTATAAATCATCATTACAGAACCGTTACTTATTTCGAGTGGCCATTCGTCTTTGTTGGCAATGATAAGTTGTAATGTTTTTTGAACATCTTTTATGGAAGTAATATCTGGGAGTGATTTATTAAAAATACTTTTTAATTTATCCCTTCCGCCTGTGGTACGTGTAAAATTCAGTTTATTGAAAATTGAAAACTCTTCATCGTGTTGAAAAACTGCAAGATCGTTTAATGTGGTTCTGTCCGTTTCCATATGGATTGTAACTTTATTTTCGTCTATATGTTTACGTTAGTTACCTGTTAAATGAAAGCCTTTGTCCTTTTATAGATTCATCAAACACATGTTTTCCATAATTATCTTCATTTTTATAAACGCTGTTTCCGTTTACAAAAGTTTGAGCAATGGCCGCAGGAAAGGTATATCCCTGTCCCCCTGGCAGGCTGGCTTCAAAAGGACTCCACCCACATTTATACAATAGATTTCCCTTTTTTACCGTTGTTGATGAATTTAAATCAACCACAATGAGATCAGCAAAATAGCCCTCTCTTATATAGCCCCTGTTTTCAATTTTGAAACATTCTGCTACTGCATGACTCATTTTTTCAGCAATTTTTTCTAATGTAATTTCCCCGCGTTTAAAATAATCGAGCATCAATAATAAAGAATGCTGCACTAACGGGATACCGGAATGGGCATGTTCGTAAGGACCTTCTTTTTCTTCAATCGTATGCGGTGCATGGTCGGTAGCAATTACGTCCAAACGATTATCCAATAAGGCTTTCCAGAGAGCAGTTTTATTTTTTGCTTCTTTGATTGCCGGGTTACATTTTATTAAATATCCCAGCCTTTCATAGTCATCGGCCGTAAAATGTAAATGATGGACGCAAACTTCCGCCGTAATTTTTTTATCTTTTAACGGAATATCATTTACAAAAAGCGACAATTCTTTTTCTGTTGATATATGCAGAATATGAAGCCTGCTGTTATATTTTTTCGCTAATGAAACTGCAAAAGATGAAGATTGATAACAGGAGTTTTCATCTCTTATCAGCGGATGATCTGATGCTTCAAGAACCAGCTTCGCACTTTTTATTTTTTCATAATTGTCTTTTATTATTTTTTCATCTTCGCAATGGGTCGCAATCAACAGCTCGCTTCCACTGAATATTTTATTAAGTGACGATTCATTATCCACCAACATATTTCCTGTACTGGAACCCATAAATATTTTTACACCACACACTTCTCTCTTCCTGTTGTTCATTTTCAATACTTCCTCAGCGTTGGTATTGCTGGTTCCCATGAAAAAGGAATAATTGGCCAATGAAGTTTGCTTGGCTATCGCGTATTTCTCTTCGAGTAAATCTCCCGTTAGTGCATTGGGAATCGTATTAGGCATTTCCATAAACGAAGTGACGCCCCCGGCCACGGCCGCCTTGCTTTCTGTACAAATGGTTGCTTTATGTGTTAAGCCAGGTTCACGAAAGTGCACCTGGTCATCAATGGCCCCCGGAAATAAATACTTTCCTTCACCGTTAATTTCAAGCACATTTTCCTTTACGTTAAAAGCATTATCAATCCTTTCAATACGGCCTTTTTTGAGGTAAATATTCTTTAGTTCAATTTTGCCTTCATTGACTATTGATATATTCTGAATAAGATAATTTTGCATATCTTGAAATTTAATAATAAAGTAGCAAACTCAATGCAAATTATAAAAAGCCTCATTACATTAATTGTATTTATTTATCCGCTTATCATTGACGCTCAAACAACTTACCTTCCTGAAGGATCAAAAGAGTACCAATTTATCGACAGGCTTGAGATTAAGGAGGCACACAATAACAATTACAATTTTTCTACAGTAAAACCCTACAGCAGGCGCTCTCTCGTTCAGGAGGCTGAATTTCTGGATAGTGCCCGCATAGGATATTCTAATTCTCTCACAGAAGAAGATGATCAATGGACCGGTCTTAACCTGACAAAAATTGATGAATATAATCTTCATAGTATTCTTATGGATAATTCAGAATGGGTAACCGGATCAAAAGAAAGTTTTTTGAGTAAAAAACCTTTTCTTAAAAGTTTGTATGTTACCAAACCAAATCTTCTTGAGGTAAATGTGAAAGATTTTTTTCTTGTCCTGAATCCGGTAATATATTATTCAATGAGCAAAGAATCATCTAATGACGAAAATATTTTTTATAACAAAAGGGGAATTACGGCAAGAGGAAGAATTGCTAACAAGATTGGATTTTCTACAACTATAACAGATAACCAGGAAAGAGCGCCGTTGTTTGTTCAGAACCGCGTTAATTATTTTCATGCAGTGCCCGGAGTAGGGTTTTATAAAAGTTTTAAAACAACCGGTTATGATTATTTTGATGGAAGAGGTTATTTTACTTTTAATGTAACTAAATATATTGATGTACAATTTGGCTACGATAAAAATTTTATTGGTGATGGTTACAGAAGTCTTTTCCTGAGTGACTTTGGCAATAGCTACTTATTTCTGAAATTGAATACAAAAATCTGGAAATTAAATTACCAGAATTTATTTATGGAACTGATGCCGCAGTTTGTGAAAAGTGGTGACAATTTGTTGGATAGAAAATATGCCGCTATGCATCATCTTGATATAAACATTACCAAATGGTTGAATGCAGGCCTTTTTGAAAGTATAATCTTTGGCCGGGTAAATCATTTTGATTTTGAATACCTGAACCCAATTATTTTCCTGAGACATATTGAAGGAACGGTTGGAAGCCCTGATAATGCTTTTGCAGGCGCTGACTTTAAAGCCAATGTGGCACATCATTTCCAGTTTTACGGCCAGCTTCTCTTAGATGAATTTATTTTCGGCGAAATAACAAAAAATGATGGGTATTGGGCAAATAAATTTGGGTATCAGCTTGGTGTAAAATATGTGGATGCCTTTACAATTAAAAATCTTGACCTCCAGTTTGAAACCAACAGGATAAGACCTTTTACTTATTCTCATAATGATTCGGTCGCCAATTACACACATTATAATCAGCCACTGGCGCATCCTTTGGGAGCAAACTTGCAGGAGTTCATTGGCATCCTAAAATATCAACCTGCGCCCAAATGGTATATTAATGCAAGAGCCATTTATTACTACCAGGGGCTTGATTCTGCGGGAGAAAATTTTGGAAGTAATCCATTTGAATTATATACAACACGCACCAGTGATTATGGCTATTTTATTGGAAGCGGAGATAAAAGAAAAGTGCTGAATGCTAACCTGGCTGTATCGTACGAGTTTAGAGAAAATCTTTTCATAGAAGCCACTTATTTATATCGAAAAGCTTCGGTTGCCAGTGGTATCGATTCAGGCAATACCAGCGTTTTTGGAATTGGAATAAGATGGAATGCCGCCAGAAGAGAATATGATTATTAATTATTCCACTGTAAGTGAAAAAGTAACCATCCTCGAATTAATTTTATCAATCACATTTGAATAACGAAGCGAAGGATCGCGATCATGCAGGTTTACCAAACCGCTGCTGAGCTTTATTTCAGGAGATAAGACAAAGTATGGAAAATAAATATTGACCCCAAAGCCCAATTCAACACTAAAATCATAAGGATGTAATTTTATCAAATCTTCCGCTTTGCGTGCGCCGGCATTGCTCGCAAGATCATAATCAAATTTACCTCCAGCAATTGTATATACTTTAAGATTATTTATTCTATCGCTGCTGAATTTTATTAGTATCGGAAAACTTAGTGTAATAGATTGAACTTTCTTTTCAATTGAAGAATCTGACGCATAATTTTCAGCATACAAAAAAGCTTTCTCAGAAAAAGTAAGATCGAGCGGATGCACTCTTAAATCGAAGTGATTGCTCATACGCATATTAACCAACCAGGCAAGATTAATACCCGAGCTGTTAATACTTTCAACATCCATTATTGTATCTGATTGCAGAAACATAGGATGATGTGTAAAATTAAAATGTGATTTATTATAACCCAGGTTAATTCCAAAATGAAAAGGCTTATCATCGTGTCCTTCCTGGTTAATGGCATCACGTAACTGTGCCATAGACGCAGTTGAACAAAACACAAAAGAGAGAACCAGTAAACTTATTTTTCGCCGCAATAAATTGTGCATATTCCTAAACTCAATGTTTTGTAAAAACTGTGTCTATATTTTATTTTATTTAGAATGTGAATGAATGTTTTCTTTTCAGGAAATTGTTGAACAGAATTATTTAGATATTGATACGCATCATTATTTTTAGAAATTAATTTACCAACTTTTGGGGTAACAAATTGCATGTAAAAATTATACAAGTTCTTTATCACCGGTAAAGAAGGCTTTGAGCATTCAAGTACAATTAATTTCCCACCGGGTTTAAGCACCCTGTATATTTCAGAGAGCCCCTTTTCAAGGTTTTCAAAGTTTCTTACTCCAAATGCTACTGTTACTGCATCAAACGAGTTATCATCAAAAAAAATTGCCTCACTATCTCCATTTAACAACTGAACGTGGTTTTCAAGACCTAAATGCTTAATTTTTTTGCGTCCTACATCGAGCATTCCATCACTTATGTCAATTCCTGTAATTCTTTCAGGTTTTAATATTTTATAAGAAGTAACTGCAAAATCACCGGTTCCTGTAGCAACATCCAATATATTTTTTGGTTGAAGTGGAGTTAATAATTTAATTGCTTTGTTGCGCCATCTTACGTCAATGCCCGCACTTAAAAAATGATTTAAGAAATCATAACGAAAAGCAATTTTATCAAACATAGCTCCAACCTGCTTCTTTTTGCTTTCTACAGAATCCCTGAAGGGAATAATGGTATCGTGACTATAACTGTTCATTGCCCCAAAGATAGTTTTTTGATTGTATAACAAACCCTGTTAAAGATTTTTCACTTTTATTTTTGATTTAATTTATTTGAGACCTATAAATTTAAAGGGCATTATACATAATGTATATTGCATTTAGAATGCACATAAAAAAAGCCTCCTATATTATAAGCAGTCCTTCATTTGAGAAATGCCCTGTTGCAGACAGGCCCGAATATGCCTTCATTGGCAGGAGTAATGTGGGTAAATCTTCGCTTATAAATATGTTATGCAATAATGATAAGCTTGCCAAAACATCTAACGCTCCCGGCAAAACGCAAATGATCAATCATTTTGAAATAACCAGCGTTCGGAAGCAGGGTGAGCAAAATGAAACCAAATGGTACCTTGTAGATTTACCCGGTTATGGCTTTGCTAAAATATCGCAAAGCAGCCGCAGAAGATGGGAGCAAATGATTGAAAATTACCTTCGCAAAAGAGAAAATCTCACAAATGTTTTTGTACTTATAGATTCAAGACATTCTCCTCAAAAATTAGATCTTGATTTTATACAAAATCTTGTTTTATGGCAAATACCCCACACAATTATTTTTACAAAATCCGATAAAGAAAAACAATCAATCGTGAGTAAGAATGTAAAATTATTTTTGGAAAGTCTCAGAAAAACGCAGCAATTTTTACCACAACATTTTATCACAAGCGCCTTAAAGAAAACCGGAAGAACAAAATTTTTGGATCTTATTGCTGAAAAAAACCGTGAATATAAAAATGGTACTCCGTTATGATTATAATTACAAGAAAAAATAAAAAGGTAACCGAAGCGGTCAGTTTACCATTTTGTTTGCACAGCAACTGCTGGCAAAGGCTTCCGGCTTGGCTTTGAAAGCAAAACCCATTCCAAGGATGTATCCCATGGCTTCCCGCAACGCTTCGTTACTCTTAAAATGAGGATTGGTATTAATGTCGGCATGAACTTCCATGTCCACATCATACTTTGTAAACAGGTCGCAAAGCTCGTAAGCAATCTCAATGCTCTTGGCAACTTCTACCAGCATGCGTTCTTTAATACTATACACAACTTTTGTTTTATCGTTATGAATAAACATAAAACCTCCGTGACCTTCACGAAGAAAAACAATAACAGTTGCAAACTCTGTGTCAGAGCCTTTTACCTGGCTGTCGGTACCAATGCAAACTTTTAATTTGTTACCTGCATTTGTTTCACGCTGGATGGCTAATTCTACTGCTCCTTTTATTGGAATATCGATAATATCACCGTTAAATTTTCTCCAATGCATAAATTATGGTTTTTTAAAATTACCGAAATTATTGCAACAAAAGAGTCAAATAGGTTATTAATAATTATTTAACCGCAATCATCAGCAATAATCCATTCAAAAATATGATCAGCGTTTATCAATAACTGTTATGAAGAAATATGATTTTTTTACTACTCCGTTCAGGCATAAAAAAAAGGGCCAGCCCCTAACGCTGACCCTTAACTTACACATGAATCTACCTTACAGTTTTACAATTCTTTCTGTCAGTCTTTGGTTATTACTTAGCATCTGTATAAGATAAATTCCGTTAGGGCTGTTATTTATATTAATAGTGTTGATTCCTGCTTTTCCTTTTCCGCCTTGTATAATTCTTCCGCTCATATCTACCAGCTTATAATCATAGTTTTCCAGCGCATTGATGGTAACCTCATTATAAACCATAGTAGATACCTGAAACGCTTTTTCCACACTATTCAATTTTAATGATATTACATTTGAATAGATTGTTTGGTCAGTAGCAGAAACTGTTTTAAGGCGGTAATAAATATTATCTTTTGTTGAAGGTGAATAACTATAGCTTAGAGAGGTTTGTGGCAAATCTTTCTGCATTGTAAAATTTGTACCATCAGACGAACTCTCAAGAGTCAAACTACTTACCGGTTCATCTGAAACAATATTCCAGTTTAAAATATGCTTGCCCTTATCTGCTTTGCCGCTAAGAGTTACCTTCTTTATAGGTAAAATAAATAAAGGAGAAAAAGTTCCTGAAATATTATAAGAACCAAGACTTCCATAGTCAGATGTATTTGAATTTCCTGCCCCTTCTACAACTAAAAAATAAGTGCCGGAAGTTAATGTTGTGTCGACAGATACGTTTAAAATATCAATAGGGTCATATACCTGTAGCACCTGCAAAGATGAATTAAGCAACTCTAGTTTAACATCAAGATCTGCACCTTCATTATTAGGGCCGACAGAAAATGGCTTGGCATTAATATGTAGCTGTCCTGCTTCTGTAAGATTAAATTTAAAAACATCTTTATCAACAGAAGTTGTGATAATACCGCTGTCTGCAAATAATGTATTATTTATATCAATCGCCATTGGATCTGCATTTGGGTCATCACTATGATCATCTGCCCTATACGTAAAGCCATTTAAGGATGTGATAATGGAAAGTGCATCCTGATCTGCGGCACATCCGTATGGCGTAGGGCCATTATACCATCCCGAAAAATTTTCATAATAGCTATTTCCCATCACGGGCGCCCATCCTGTTTCACCAGTGCCTTCACCTGTATTATACGTTGCAAGTAAATTACAATTGTTATCATATTTCGCCTGGTGAGAAAGTCCAACGGTATGGCCGCTTTCATGGGTGCAACATTCTGCCACTGCCTTTATATTGTAAGGCCCGAGCCTGTCTGGAAAAACAAAGCCGGGTGTATCATCGCCCCATACAAATGATCCGGTAAAAGAAACACCACCAACTCCTGTAAACCATCCGCTGGTTGGGGTAATAATTATTCTTATTCTTTGTGTAAGAGGAGCTGTTAAAAATTTAGTTGAATCTGTAGTGATGTCTACATTAAAAGGCCTGTAATCTTCCGACACACGATTAAATACCTCAATTACCTGTGCATCACTTAAACCTGATGGTGCACAATTCAATGGCATGCCACCGTTCCATGATGTCGACTGTACATACTGTCCATCAAAATCAAGAAAGATAGTAGCCTTTGCTGAAGGTAAACTACTTAGCATTGGAAGACAACTTGCTTTCATTGATAGTATAATGAAGAATGGGATTAATATTGTAAAAAGTTTTTTCATTTAGGAATTATAGGATTGCCCTTATTGAAAATTTTAAATGGATATCGTATTTAATAGTCCTGTATGAGATCTGCCGTTTTTATTTTGGTAAAAAAATAATTTCCTGCTTTATCTTTTTTTAATTCATAGCCATCAGCATATTTTTCATTAATAATACGGCCAACATAGGTGATTGTATTATCGTCATTTATTCTTTTAGAAATTGCGAGCAATGAGTTTTTTAGTAATGGTGATTTAATAATCACACTTGAAAGATTACTATACTTTTGAACCGATGAAAGAACCGTTCCGCTAAAAGAAAAATTATTTGCAAAATCGAATTGAATTGGCGAACCTGCCCTGGCAGCAAAAGCTTTGTCGAGCTCATTAACTGAAGCCGGAATATCTGCTGAAAAACTACTAAATAATTCGGGCCTTGAAAATTTAATTACTTGCGCCAGCGCACACCGGGAAGTGCTTAGTAACAGACACAATGTAAGCAACCTGGAAATTGTTTTCATAGGTCTGGAATTTTGGTTCAGTTATATCAGACAATTAATTAAACGACGAGTAGGTATAAAAAATTATACTAAATATGAGAAAAATCTTAACCATTATAAATATGAGAAAAAGTACTCGGAAAAGATGGGTATTAGTACTGCCCGGTATTTAGTAATACCAACGTACATGCCTCCTGCGGAAGAATCCCTTTCTCTTTAGCCAAAGAAAAAAGTTCTACGTTTTCTGCTCCCGGGTTAAAAATGATCCGTTTTGGATGTAATGAGAATATGTAATCGTAGTATTGCTTTTGATTGGATGGATTGAGATATAGCGTAACGGTATCAAGATCACTGATATCTTTTTGGGTTGTTTCAATCTCAACTTCTCCCACTTTGGCTTTGCGTCTACCAATAGCCGTTACTTCATGCCCTTTAGACTGAAGCGCCTTAAGAGCGAGATAACTATAACGGGAAGGATTATCCGAAGCGCCCAAAACCAATGTTTTTTTCCCTGGCATAGAATTATCAATTCAAAAATTTGGCTTTTAATTCAGGGGTGGGAATCATGCATTGATCCTGCCTCCCAAACCACTGATACCTGTTTTTAGATATGATATTATA
>CBIGQT010000023.1:0-13520 GCA_966191655.1 uncultured Ginsengibacter sp. | reverse complement strand
CGGGAAGGCCAATTCTTGCGATAGCAAGTGATATGCTGAAGCCGCAATACTATAATGCTGCTATGTCTATTCAAGTAGCCTCTACTTTTTTTTTATTTTTTCTACCAGTTTATTTTTTTGCACTTATTTGTTACCGCAAGCCTGCAAAGTTTATAGGTTTCAATACCAATATAAATTATAAGCAAATACTGATTTTACTCGGCATTCTTGTTTTAACTTTTCCATTATCTGTTACTTTAGCAGAAATAAATAAAATAATTCCTATTCCAAAAAACTGGACAGATTATTTTAAAGCAAAGGAGGCTGCACGAGAGGCACAGGAAGCTGCTCTTATTAATATTAATTCCTTTTCAAAATATATTATTTCATTAATTGTAATAGGATTATTACCTGGATTGTTTGAGGAAGTTGGCTTCAGGGCAGGCCTTCAAAATATTTTGGTTAGATGGTTTAAAGGCCCGTGGATTGCCATTATTATAACTTCTATCGTTTTTAGTTTGGTACATCTTTCTTATTATGGGTTTGTGGTTCGTTTTGCATTAGGAGTTATACTTGGATTTATATTTTATTATAGTGAAAATATATGGCTATCAGCATTTTTTCATTTTCTGTTTAATGGGCTCCAGGTTACATCTCTTTATGTCTACAATCTTAATGGAACAAAGGAACAAAAAGATATTGAAGAAAATTTTCCTTTATGGACAGGAGCACTTGCGCTTTTATTAATTATTTACCTGTTTATACGATTTCGGAAAATATCTTTATTACAAAGAGCAAAAGTTGTTAATGATGATTTTCCGGACGATGATTTTGATTTTACCAAATGGCCAACAGAACAATCTTAATTTTATTTAATGGCGTTCGATTCAAAAGCTTTTAAAACAAGAACTCTCACGGCTATTGTTTTCGTTATAATAATGCTCACGGGTTTATTGTGGAATCGATGGAGCTTTATTATTTTATTTACCATTATACATTTTAGTTGTTGGTACGAATTTATAAAGCTGGTAAAAAAAATCAATTCTCATTACTATAAAATATTAAGCCTTTCAGGATTGGTCTATATTACCTTACCTGTTGTGTTGTTATTATATATGAGGCTTGGCAATAGCTTTACAAACAATAATAATTTATTAAAAGTAATTCCCTGCGGAATAATTTTTTCAATATGGATTAATGATACCATGGCTTATATAGTTGGCTCACTAATTGGCAAAACTCCTTTGTCAAAAATTTCTCCTAAAAAAACATGGGAAGGCACTATTGGCGGGGCTTTACTATGTATTGTTACTATTACATTAATTGGAAGCGCAACAGGATATTATACTTTTAAGAACTGGACAGTAATAGCTTCCTGTTGTGCTTTTTTTGGAACCCTGGGCGATTTGCTTGAAAGCAAATTGAAACGCATGGCACAGGTAAAAGACAGTGGAACGTTAATGCCCGGGCACGGCGGTTTTTTAGACAGGTTCGATTCTTTGCTGGTAGCTACTACATTTGTCGCTTTATATTATTTTTTTCTAATGTAACGTTTGAAATAAAATAAGATTTTCTTCTTCTCTGTTTTTATATTTGCTGTTCAAAATAATTGAATGAACATTCACAAAGAAGGCTATAGATCCATTGCGCTTGGTGCACTTATTTTTGGCGTTGTAAATATCATTTTCTTTTATTTTTTCAGCGCTTCAATGCCAGTCGTTTCCTGGATTGTTTTTGGAACAAGTCTTGTTATGTTGCTTTTTATTATTTCTTTTTTCAGATCGCCTAAAAGAAATTTTACCGTTGCACATCACCAGGTTATTTGTCCTGCTGATGGAAAAGTTGTAGTAATTGAAGAAATTACAGATACAGAGTATTTTCATGATAAGCGAATACAGGTTTCCATATTCATGAGCCCTGCCAATGTGCATCTCAACAGGGTTCCCATGACGGGTGAAGTAGAGTATAGTCAATACCATAAAGGAAAATATTTGGTGGCATGGCATCCAAAATCATCTACGGAAAATGAAAGGCATTCTGTTGTAATTAAAAGTGATAGTGCAGTGATTTTAGTAAAACAAATTGCCGGTGCCGTGGCAAAACGCATTGTGAATTATTTAAACGTCGGTGAGTTGGTAGAACAGGGAGCGGAAATGGGTTTCATAAAATTTGGGAGCCGCGTTGATGTGTTATTACCGATAGGGACGGAACTGAATGTAAAACTGAATCAAATAGTAAAGGGCGGCGTTACGGTTCTGGCAACAATTGATACATTAATACCTGTCGGGGAAGAAGAAAAAGTTGAAGAGGAATATTAATTTTTTTATAAAATAGATTCCAGCTCTTTTAAATGATAAACCGTGTGAGTGGGTTTAACCGAATGGTTTGCTTTGATGTGATTAACGAAAATTGCATCCATGCCTGCATTTAGCGCACCTTGTATATCTGCCTGAAGATTATCGCCAATCATTATACATTCCTCAACGTTTCCATTTATTTTTTTTAATGCATACTCGAAAATTTCTTTTTGCGGCTTCATCGAGTTAGAAGTTTCGGATGTAATAACATGGGTAAAATATTTTGCCAGCTCCGAATTATTTAATTTACTCCACTGCGTTTTCTCGAAACCGTTAGTAATAAGATGAATTGAATATTTTTTTTCTTTTAAATAATCCAATATCTCAAAAGTGTAATCAAAAACTCTTTTTTTTGTAGGAAGTATTTCAAGAAATTTTGCGCTCATTTCCCTGGCCAGCTTTTCATCTCCGATTCTAAAATCTATAAGGGTGCGCCACATTCGTTTCCACTTTAATTCATCACTTGTAATATATCCTTTTTCAAACCTGTCCCATAGTATCGCATTATGTTTTAAATAAGTTGAATAAAAATTTTCAAAGGGAAATATAAATTTTGATTCCAGTTCAAAAAAGATGTACAACTCAGCAAGAGATTCCCTGGCGTTGGCATCAAAATCCCATAAAGTGTGATCAAGATCGAAGAATAGGTGCCGGTATTTTAGAGAATCAGGTTTCACAGATTGCTTAGATTTGTTGTCTCTCATATTGATAACTCAACGAAAATAAAGTATGAATATTGTAATAACAGGCGGTAGCAAAGGTATGGGAAAAGCACTCGTTACTAAATTTGCCACTAATAGAAATAACATATTTATAAATTCGAGAAACGAAGAAGAACTGGCAACGGTTGCAAAAGAGATAAACGACCAAAATAATGCGACAGTAAAATATTTTGCCGCCGATCTTAGTAAAAAAACTTCTTCTGATCAGTTTTCAAACTGGTTCTTAAAAGCAAATGTTGTTCCTGATATATTAATTAACAACGCAGGCTCCTTTATTTCGGGGAATATTTATAATGAAGAGGAAGGTGTACTTGAAAAAATGATTGCTACTAATTTATACAGCGCTTATAATCTAACCAGGGCGTTACTTCCTTTCATGATGAAAAAAAAATCAGGGCATATATTCAATATGTGCTCTGTTGCTTCCCTGGCAGCCTACAAAAACGGAGGTGCATATAGCATTAGTAAACATGCCCTGATGGGATTTAGTAAAAATTTACGCGAAGAGCTAAAGCCTTATAATATTAAAGTAACCGCTGTTTATCCTGGCGCAGTTTATACTGCATCGTGGGATGGAAGCGGTATAAATCCCTCAAGAATTATGGAAGTTAATGACATTGCTGAAATGATTTATGCCGCTTCATTGCTATCGGCCCAGGCTTGCGTGGAAGATATTATTATAAGGCCATTAAAGGGCGATCTTCCCTGAGGGTATTTAAAATTTTTTTAACAGCATCGCTTTTTTTTAACTTCTATTCAGTTTTATTATAGAGTAAATTTGCTCCAGACTGATTTGAAGTTTGCATGATTATACATTTACATAAAAATACGGCCAGGTTCTTATTGCTTTTTATTTCTGTTATTGCGCTTTCGTTGCACGATACATTATTTGCTCAGGCAAATTTTACAGCAGAATGTCCGCAAAAAAAGATTGGTAAAAACGATTACCTGCAGGTAGAGTTTAAAGTAGATCACGCTTCCAATGTTCAAAGCATCAATCCTCCTTCTTTTAAAAATTTTTCTATTGTTAGCGGGCCTAACCAGGAAAGCGGTATGACCAGTATTAATGGAAAAGTTGATCAATATGTTTCAATCAGTTTTATATTAAAGCCAAATTCTCCGGGTACTTACACAATTGGGCCTGCCAGCGCAAAAGCAGATGGTAAAGATTTTCAAAGCAATTCATTAAATATAGAAGTAACCAACTCTTCAGCTACATCATCTTCTGCCCCAAATAATGCGGCAAATCTATTATCGGGTTTTGGAGGAAAATCTCCTTTTGCGAATTTAAATTTAGATTTTCCTGAACAACCACAAACTCACCAGTACGATGATTATATTTTAAAAAAAGGCGAGAACGTAACTGATAAAGTAAAAAAGAATCTTTTCATAAAATTAGATGTAAGCAAAACCAATTGTTATGTTGGGGAACCAATTGTCGCATCTTATAAATTGTATACAAGGCTTCGTTCAGAATCAA
Source organism: uncultured Ginsengibacter sp. (assembly GCA_966191655.1). Lineage (GTDB taxonomy): Bacteria > Bacteroidota > Bacteroidia > Chitinophagales > Chitinophagaceae > Ginsengibacter. The sequence goes on along the minus strand of CBIGQT010000023.1, from coordinate 8,982 downwards.
CCATCACAGATGCACCCTCATTCAACGGATTTTCTGTGAGCGAAATGGAATTAAATAATAATAATTCATCAGGAACAGAAAAGTATAATGGGCGTGATTACAATGTATACACATTGAGAAAAGTTCAACTCTATCCATTACAGGCAGGAACAATTACACTTGACCCTATAATTGCAGACAACAAAGTCTCTTTCATAAAAGCGGAATATGCAGGAGCGCAAAGTGGTGATATGTTTTTTGATATGATGCAAAATTTTGCTGATGCGAATTCTCCACGTGATGCTATCGTTGAGCAGCATGTTACTTTACAAAGCAAACCGGTTGAAATAACTGTTAAACCTTTGCCTGATGAAAACAAGCCCGCAGATTTTAAAGGTTCGGTTGGAAATTTTATCATACAATCTTCTTTACAGAAAGATAATATTACAACAGATGATGCCGGTAACTTAAAAATTATAATTAGTGGTACCGGAAATATTCAGCTATTGAATGCACCAAAAATAAACTGGCCCCAGGGCATAGATGGCTATGATGCAAAGATTACTGATAATGTAGATAAGCTTTCAGTGCCGATGAAAGGAGTAAAAATTTTTACTTACCCGTTTACTGTTTCAAAACCTGGCACGTATACAATTCCGGCAAATTCTTTTTCTTATTTTGATCCGGCAGCAGCTGCTTACAAAACATTATTTACGCAACCACTTGTGGTAACCGTTACGAAGGGGAAAGGAATTCCAAACAATCCTTATTTTAAAAATAAAGTAGTTGAAACACCGTCGTCTTTTGTTGGGCTTTTAGAAAAAAATATTATATATCTTATCATTGGCTTTGTTTCATTAGCAGGCCTTATCTTCTGGATATTTCAAACAAATACTTCAAAGAAAAAATCTGCATTAACAAAAGCAGTCCCGACAGAAGCTTCCGGCGATGCTGTTCCAAAAGAAGAACCGGAGTTTGTAATTCCTGAAAGACCGCTGGAAGCCGCACATCAAAAATTAGCGGAAGAAAACAGTTCAGCTTTTTATAGCATTCTTGATATTTCTTTAAAAAAATATTTATCTGCAAAATTTAAAGTACCCGCAGAAGAACTGAATAAAAAAAGAATAACCGAGGAATTAGATAAAAGCAATGTCGGATTGGGAACTTCACTACGATTAACAAGCCTTATAGATAATATAGAATTGAATTTGTATGCACCTCCTTCAAATGTTAATCACCTGAAGGAAGTGTATGAAAAGGCATCAGAAGTAGTTTCCCTGCTTGATAAACAGGTATGCTAATTAATTATCAGTAAACTTATAGCCAATTCCTCTTATGGAATGAAAGTACCTGGGATTACGACTGTCGTCTTCAAAATATTTTCTAAAGCTTAAAATAAAATTATCAACTGTTCTGGTTGTAGGGTAAACATTGTAACCCCAAACAGCCTGTAAAATTTTTTCACGGGTTACCACTTCGTTTCTGTTCTCTATAAGAAGCTTTAACAACATTGCTTCTTTTTTAGTAAGAGCAACCTTTTCACCGGCTTTGGTTTTACATTCCAATGCTTTAAAATTGATGTTGTTTTTACCAAAAATAAATACTTCAGTAATAGGTTCTTTAGACGAGATCAATTCGCTTTTACTGATTAAGTTTTTAACTCGCAGCAATAATTCCGTGAGGTCAAATGGCTTTGTGAGATAGTCATCAGCACCTTTTTGTAAACCCGTCACTCTATCGGCGCTGCTGTTTTTTGCACTCAAAATAAGAATAGGAATTTCAGAATTGAAAAGCCTTATGTTTTCGCATACAGTAATTCCGTCAATTTCAGGTAACATAACATCAAGTATAATAAGATTGAAGTATTCATGACGCACTGCTTTTAATGCTTCTGCTCCATCGTAAGCAGAAGTAACTTCATAACCTTCCATTTCAAAATTTAACCTCAATGCGTCCTGTAAATTTTCTTCATCCTCAACTAATAAGATAGAATGTTTCTTTTGCATCGTAATTGAATTTATTTAATTGAAAAATTTTATTATTCTTTTAATATGATTTCAAAATTACTGCCCTTCAAAATATTATTTTCTATTTTGATGGAACCGTTATGTGCCTGTACAATTTTTTTTGTGAGATAAAGCCCGAGCCCTGTCCCTTTTGTTTTGCTTTGACTTCCACGATAATATTTTTCAAAAATCTTTTCCCTTTCAGTATTAGAAATCCCAGGTCCTTCATCAATAACCTGAACATGTATTTCTTTATCGTTTTGAAACATCTTTAGCAAAACTATGTCCTCTTTGCCGGAATATTTAATTGCATTATCTAAAAGATTGTTAACAGCAAGTTGTAATAACATTAAATCGCCATTAATAAATATTCTTTCCTCCAACTGCATTTCAATTTTTCTATTGGGAAAACGAACAATAAAATCATGCACACATTCTTTAACAAGATTGGAAAATTCGATGCGTTCCTGCATTATTTTATAACCACCTGCTTCAATCTGGCTGGTAAGAAGCATATTATTGCAAAGTGCATTCAGGCGATTGGCTTCCTGTATTGTTGAGCTGATGAGCTTTTGCTGCTGCTCGTTATTGAGCAGTCTTTTTTGCAATGTTTCAAGATTAAGTTTTGTTATAGCTATGGGTGTCTTCAGCTCATGTGTAATCGCCATCATAAAATTTTCCTGTTGCTCCGCTTGCATAAACTGCCTGTTTATAGCCCTGAAAACAAAAATAGCTCCTGCTCCTATCAATAATATAAAAGTTATCCCTTCTCCTATGTATTGGGCTGTGTTTGTATTTTGCTCATTCGAAATTTGTTTTTGTTTTTGCTCATGCATCACGTCATCTACATCAATTAGGTCCTGCTGGTAGCGGCTCAATTGTAAATTTTGTTTATTAAGTACAATGAACCAGAATACAAGTGCGGCTAATATATACGAAAGCAAAAACCAGTATAAAATGTAAATAGTAAGAGGACGCTTTATTTTAAACCTGCTTTTAAGAGCATCATTATTTGCCATACTTTTCAAATATTTTATTGAAAATGCAGCTTTATAATTTATGTAAAGATCAATTTAAAATGAATGTTCTTTACAACTACTGTAATATAATCATAATCTGAAGCATCAAAACAGAGCAAACAATTTTTACTTAGCAAAGTTTTTTACTTAATAGGAAAGTTTTTTAAACACAATAAGATTACCTTAATACTACTTTACTTTTTCTATTCGTAAACCAATATTAAGAATATGATTTAATGGGTTCTCACGCATAATCTGCGAAATAGAAAATGTATATTCTCCAGGCTTTTTAAAGGGAACTGGTCCCGGCGTGATATTTTTTCTGACTTCAAAAATATCATCAGCACCTGTTCCTTCCCATCCGTCAGCATCACTTGCCAGGGGTAGATTAATGTTTTGAAAATGCATGGTATCTCCCGGAGCTTTCGAACCAAGCCTTAACCATATATTATTGTAATTGTAAGCATCGGTGTGGCGAAGAACAATATATAAATTATATAAAGAGGTTGTATCGGTAATTTGAAAAGTGAATGAAGGGATGTTATTATAAAACCATTTTTGAGAAGGAATGTCCACAGCTTTTTCAAAAAGATCAATCTTTACACACGAAGCAAAAGATAATGCGAGCAACCCTGTTATTATAATTTTTTTCAAGTATTTTTTTTGCAAAACTAGTTTGTTTTCTTATTGAAGAATTAAGAGGGTTTAAAGAACATTAAAAATTTGTTCCTTGGCTTTTTCAAGTTCGTCTTTCATCAGTACAACGCATTTTTGAATATCAGAATCGTAAGCTTTAGACCCGGTTGTATTAATTTCACGGCCAATTTCCTGTATTACGAATGATAATTTTTTTCCTTTGGCCTCTTCTTTATCATTCAATATTGTTTTAAAATATTCACAATGATTTTTCAATCGAACCTGTTCTTCCCTGATGTCAATTTTTTCAATGTAGTATATCAGTTCCTGTTCCATCCTGTTGGCATCATAATTTTCTTTTCCAACATTTTCTTCTAACAGTTGAACGAGTTCTATCTTCATCCGTTGTTTTCTTTTGGGTTCCAGCTTTAATATTTCATCCTCCTGGTCATTAATATTTTTTATTCGCAACATTAATTCATTTTGTAATGATAATCCTTCATCCAGGCGATGAAGATTAAGCTCATTTAATGCTGCTTCAATTACTTTTTTTAATTCCGTCCAATCATTTTCTTCCAACACTTCATTGCTTGGTGTCACCACTTCAGGTAAACGTAGCAATGCGCTTAACACAGAATTAGTATCAATTTTTAAATCACTTGCCAGCTCATCGATTTGTCTATAGTAAGATTTAATAAGGTCAGTATTTATAACAACAGGTTTTGCACTTCCGTTTTGTTTTATACTAATAAAACATTCTATAGTACCTCTTAATAAACTCTCCTGCAAAAGACTGCGCACATCAAATTCGTAAGGCTTGAGCAGCGGAGGAATTTTTAAATTTATTTCGAATTGCTTTCCATTGAGCGATTTAATCTCAACTAAATAAGTTTTATCATTTACCGTTTGTTCTGCTCTTCCAAAACCAGTCATCGATTTTATCATAAGGATTGTCTTTTTTTAATTTGCAGCAAGTTATACAATTCTATTTGAGATAACATTTTCATTTCGCCAGGTTGTAAATGTTCTATGGTAATTTTTGCAATCCGATAACGAATCAGCCTTAGTGTCGGAAAACCAGTTGCAGCAGTCATCTTACGAACCTGCCTGTTTTTTCCTTCAGTCAAAATCATTTTAAGCCAGCTTTCCGGAATATTTTTCCGGAACCGGATTGGCGGAGTTCTTTCTGCAATTTGTTTCGGTTGCAAAATTATTTCAGCCAAACATTTTTTTGTGTAATATAATTTTCCATTATTATTTATTGTAACGCCGTTTTGCAGTTGTGCCATTGCTTCCGTTGTTATATTTCCTTCTACCTGCACCCAATATTCTCTTTCATGTTTATGCAAAGGATTGAGAAGAAAGTTGTTTAAAAATTTATCGTCAGTAAGTATGAGTAATCCTTCACTATCATAATCAAGACGGCCTACAGGATACACGTTCAACGGAAAATAAAAAAAATCTTTAAGTGTTTTCTTTCCATCTTGTGAAATAAACTGGGAAAGAACATTGAATGGTTTATGAACAACAAAATATTTATACAATAAAATACATTTTGTGAATAAGATAAAATTTTTAGAAAGATAAATTAGCAAAAATAATAAAGCCCGTCATTTCTGCACGGGCCTCGTTATATGGATGGGTTAGTAAGTACCGGAATTAAAATTCCTTACACAATATTAAAAATAATTTTTTCTAACAAGAAAATTTTTGTTGTTTTTTTTATCAACATTTAAAATTAGTCTGTGGATAAGGATCATCGTTTTTCATTTTATGATTTCATTTTCCAATTTACCTGACTGTTTTAAAAAAATAAAAAATAAAATTTTTAAATGTTTATAGCTCGTACAAATCAGTCTGCATCATATTTTGAGAAGAGTTATAAATTATAGATATCTATTTTTCCTCATCCTATAACGCAACTTTTATTTTTTTATTTCTTTATACAAATGAAAATTTCCTGTTAGAATTATTTCAAAAAAAAATTTTCACAATTTTTTCTTTTATGCATTTAACCGGTGCCAAAATCACATATCACATAAAAATTACAAACTTTATCTTTGATGACTAAATAATTTTTTATGAAATTTCCTTCGCCGGTTTCAGCAAAATGGATTGCTGATTTTATCAATGCAGCCATTGCAGGTAATGAAGATTCTTTTGCCACCGGCATAAACGAAATTCATAAGGTAAGCGAAGGAGACATCGTTTTTGTTGATCACCCAAAATACTATGATGCCTGCCTTAATAGTAATGCAACTTTTATTATCATCAATAAAAAAACAGAGGCGCCAGCAAAGAAAAGGTTGTTGATAACAGATGACCCTTTCTGGCCGTATTCGAAAATTGTTCAGCACTTCCGCCCGTTTACTCCATCTGACAAAATGATAAGCAGTTCGGCAGTTACGGGAAAGAATACGATTGTAATGCAAAATGTCTTTTTAGGAAATCATGTCATTGTCGGAGACAATTGTATCATTCATCCCAATGTTTCAATTTATGATGATACCGTTATCGGTAATAATGTTGAAATACATTCGGGCACTGTTATAGGAAGTGATGCATTTTATCTGAACGCAAAAAAAAACCGGCAGGTATGGTATAAAAAAATGCCATCATGCGGGAATGTTATAATAGAAGACGATGTTGAAATAGGCGCCAACTGTACCATCGACAGAGGAGTTAGCGATACAACAAGAATTGGAATGGGAAGCAAATTTGATAATTTAGTGCACATAGGCCATGAGGTGGTTGTTGGCAAAAATTGTATCCTGGCTGCACAGGTTGGTATTGCGGGCGGAACAACTTTAGGCGATGGCGTAATTCTCTGGGGACAGGTTGGCGTAAACAAAACCATTAACATTGGTGACAATGCTGTTGTAATGGGACAGGCGGGAATTAACTCAAGCATCGAAGGAAATAAAACCTACTGGGGAACTCCGATCCAGGAATTTTTTAGCAAAAGAAAAGAATTGGTCTTAATAAAACGCCTTCCTGAAATTTGGGATAAAGTGAAGGGATTAAAATAAATGTACGATGTCCAATTTTTGATGTAAGATGTAAAATGCATTTAGGAATCCGATGATTTACTGCATTGTACTCAACGAAATTACTCTGGTACATAATCATACGGCAGCATATCTCCTATTTTTTTAAAAGCAAGATAACCGTTAGTGGTTATATCTGTTTGATCGTAATAGTAACCATTCTGTTCTACAACAATTGATTCGCCCGGTGTAAAAAGTAAAGTTGATAATTGAAAATCTTTTTTTACCGTAGAATCTGAATCAAGATAAGCCTGTTCTGGTTTTGCGTTATCATAAATTACGGCAACTTCATTTTGGTTAGGCAGGATCTCAACAGTATTAGTACTGTCATCCTTATCATAATTTATTGCACCGTACGTATTTGCCAATTTTATTGGTATTTCCTGGTCGTTGTTTTTAACTACGAATTGTAATTCAAATCCATCTTCGCTCAATGTCTTATTGAAAACACTTCGCATCAATTGCAGCATAGAACCTTTGTAAGCAAGAGCCCTGTTTTCATTCCACGTTTGTTGTTGCTCAGGTGTTCCCTGCATTGCTTCAAAAAGCGGATAGCCAATAAATAAATTCGTATGGGTGTTATATTCATTCGTGAATGAATCAATGGCAAATTTTAAATTATATCCTAAGGCGAAATTGTTTACAATCAATGGATCATTTGCCAAAACCTTCAGGCGGTTTCTTTTTTTACTAAAATAAAAATGCAACACTTCAGGATTTTTTATAATGCATTGTTTTGCAAATTTTGATTGTCCTATAAAGTTCTGGGTAAAAAATTCTCCGTATTTCTGCCATCCGTTTTTTACTTCATTACTAACGGCAATGGTTACCTCCTCCAAGGATTTCTCTTTAGGGCTTAATTCAAAAAGCAGGCTATCGTTTTGCTGTGAAGTATTGCTGATACGGACCGTTCCTGTTTCATAGCCCGAAAAGGTTACGATAAGCGAATATCCTCCGCTGGGAATTTTAAGCGTAAAATTTCCATCAGCATTGGTTGCTTCGCCAAAGGTTGTGTTTTGCGCAAATACAGATGCCCCCTGCAAAGGTGCTTTGGTATTTTTATCAATCACTCTTCCTTTAACCACATAATAAGTAATCTGCGAGAATGTGGAATTACTGAATAAAAAAATGGATACAACAAAAAGAAGTGTTGGGAAAAAATATTTTTTTTTCATAGGATTTTTTAATTAAACATTACAGTCAAAGATGATATTTTTTCTTTAACGATTTACATGTGTATTCAATTGTATCGGCAATGGGTATAAAATGAAATTGGGGCAGGGCATTTAAAATTTTATCGTGGTCATGATACACAATTGCCTGCGCAGATCTTGCCGTTTCTTTTGTGATCATTCTTTTTTTTCCGGTAAAGGTGCCCCTTATCGCTTCAAGCCTCCAGATCATTTCTGCAATGAAAGGAGTTACTTTTCTTGAAGGTGGTTTTTTTTCAAAGCCTTTGGCCATTAGAGAAAAAATTTCTTTGTAAGATAAATTTTCGGCGTTTAAAATATAACGCTGACCAGATATTTTGCTATTCATTAACAAGATCATTGTACGGGCAACATCTCTCACGTCTACAAATCCGTTAACACCTTGCGTGTACCAGGGAAATTCATTGTATGCAGATTTGAATATGGCAGAAGAACCACTTTCCCAGCTATCACCACCAAGTATAATTGTCGGATTCACTATGGCAGCCTGCAGTCCTTCTCCAATTCCCCGCCATACTTCCAGCTCGCCAAGATATTTTGATTTTGCATACATGCTGTTGCTGGTTTCTTCGGTCCAGTTCATTTCTTCGGTTATCACTTCACCATTTCTCATGATTCCCAAAGCCGCTACAGAGCTTACGTACACCAGTTTTTTTACACGGGAAGCAAGGCATGCATTTACCACATTTTCAGTTCCTTCTACATTCGTTTTAAACAGGTGAAGCCTGCCGCCCTGCTGAAATGAAACAACAGCCGCGCAATGATATACATGTGTAATGCCTTCCATTACTTCTTCCAATAATGATACATCAAGTATATCACATTGGTGAATCGTTAAATTGGGATGAGATATAGTAACAGGAGACGAATGATAGGTAGCTTTTACATGATACCCTGCATCAAGCAATTGCTTTACCAGTTCATTGCCTACTAATCCTGCGGCCCCAGTCACCAGCACGTTTGTATCTGCAAATAAGTTATTCGTATCCGTCATCAATATGCCTTTGATTTTAATTAAGAGTAAGAAAAATATTCTTATATTTTTTGATTTGGATAATTATAAAATCCTTTTCCCGTTTTTTTA
>CBIGQT010000022.1:0-13725 GCA_966191655.1 uncultured Ginsengibacter sp. | reverse complement strand
AGATTCCAGGTTAGTTTTCCACAGCAACTGGCGGTAATTTGGATCAAAACTTATAAAAATATTTTTCTCTTTGGCCTTTTGCAATAAACTTTTATAAGCATGCTGCAGGGGGCCGGGAAGAAATGCAGTAGCCGAACCAAAGTGTATAATGGAACATTCTTCCAAATCAATTCCCGCTATATCGTTTTCGCTCAATTGTCCGTCTGCTCCGCGGTTAAAAACAAAATCCCTTTCCCCATCTTCCATGAGTGATACAAATGCAAAAGTGGTAAATGAATTTTTGTCCTGCACCATCCATACAGTTGAAACGCCAAAGTCTTTCATAACATCAATCAGTTGCTGTCCAAAAGGATCGGCGCCAACTTTAGCAGACAATAAAACATCTCCACCTAAAGCAGCAATTGCCGCTGCAACATTTGTTGGTGCACCTCCCGGTTTTTTTAAAAAATGTTCGCCCTTCGAAAGTGATGAGCCGGTGTCAGTGCAAATCATATCAATAAGCGCTTCACCAATGCATAATATTTTCATATAAATTATTTTAATAAATATGTTTAAGGATGTTCTGTCGTTATTGAAATTACATCCTGGGGTACGTCGGTATCTTCATTTACTTTAGATTTTTTTATTAAAGTGGTAGCCATTGCAGCAATTAATAAAAAAGTTCCTGCAAAGGAAATTGCTTTACCTGAATCATTTCCTAAAAAATGTTTTAAAATAAAACCGAATGTTACGTTTTGTAAAATCATTGGTATCACGATCATCATATTTATGATACCCATGTACACTCCGTACCTTTCTTTTGGAATATCATTTACTACCATTAAATAAGGAACACCCATCATGCTTGCCCATGCAATTCCAAAGCCTGTCATTGGTGCAAATAATAAATACTTATTTTCTATGTGAGGAAAAATTAACAACCCGACTCCTGCTAAAATGAGGCACACAACATGAACCAGTTTAGGGCTATATTTTTTTGCCAAACCTACCAATGCAAATGCTGATAAAAACGTGGCAACATTATACCATCCGTTTACAAGGCCTGTCCAGCCTACTGCTTCTTCATACAAAGATTTATTAAGAACAGGTGAAGTATGCCAAACAGATTGTGCGATGCTCTTGGAAGCATTTTGCCAGTAACAAAACAAAGCATACCATTGAAATAAATAGACGAGGCCTAATTGCCACATAACTTTTGGCATGTCTTTAATGGCGCCGAATATTTCAATAAAAGGTTCTGCAATTCCCTTCTTGCCTGCTTTTAAAGCGGCAAGTTCTTCAGGAGTAGGTGGTATCTCGGGAGTTTTATAAATAGACCAGCTCACGGATGCAATAGAACAAACAGAGCCCAAAAAGAATGAGCCGAAAACCCAGTAAGGAATTCGTCCATGCGTACCCGTTATATGCTTTTGAAAAAAGTATAGTGATACATTGGCAAGCGTAATTCCTAATCCTGTAAAAAAACTTTGTGAAAGAAAACCTGTTGCATGTTGCCCAGGAGGTAACTTGTCTGCAATGAAAGCCCTGTATGGTTCCATTGCTGTATTATTTGCAGCATCAAGAATCCATAATAATCCTACTGCCATCCATAAAGAGCTGCTAAAAGGATAAAGAAATAATCCAATACTGCAAAACATGGCGCCAATAAAAAAATAGGGTTTGCGCCTTCCAAACCTTGGGCTCCATGTCTTATCGCTCATGGCTCCTATTATAGGCTGAATTAATAAACCTGTAATTGGCCCGGCTAAATTTAATAATGGAATCTGGTCAGGACTTGCACCGAGAAAATCATAAATAGGATTTACGGCACTCTGCTGTAAACCAAAACTATATTGAATGCCAAAGAAGCCGACATTCATATTTATAATTTGGGAAAAAGTAAGTCTCGGCTTGTGCAATTTCATATTTTCTCATATTCAGCTTGGCAGAATAATGGATAAATATAGTCATATCCTTATTCGATTACTAATTTCAAAAGACCTAAAATAATTTCATTTACAATAACACTGTTATAAATTTAAAGTCTATTTTTATAACGTCTCTTAAAAAAATCAGGGATCATTATATTCCTGGTTTCCGAAATACGATTGCATTCTTAAGTAAACTGAATCTTTAAAAATTAAACCAGGTTTATGAAGCATAGAAAAATACTTGGCCTGAGCATCATTGTATCATTAGCGGGCTTTATTTTTGGATTTGATACCGTCGTTATTTCCGGCGCCAATGAACCGATTAAAAATCTCTGGCACACATCACCTTTGTTTCATGGAATTTTTATTATGTCTATGGCTTTGTGGGGAACCGTGGCAGGGGCAATTACCGGTGGCTGGCCTGCAGAGAAATTCGGCAGGAAAAAGACCCTTTTTTGGATTGGGTTGTTGTTTATTTTATCTACCATAGGAACTGCACTTGCTCCTAACCCATACATTTTTTCTTTCTTCAGATTTATTGGCGGCCTCGGCATAGGAATCTCATCTGTAGTGGCGCCCACATACATTTCTGAAATTTCCACAACTGCCACGAGGGGCAGGCTCACAGCTATGTACCAATTCAACATAGTATTTGGGATACTGATAGCATTTATTTCCAACTATCTGTTGCAAGGTGTTGGAGGTACCAATGACTGGCGTTATATGTTGGGTGTGCTCGCGATACCTTCCATCATTTACACGGTGATGGTATTAGGCGTTCCGGAAAGTCCCCGGTGGTTAATCTCGGTAAAGAAAGATTTAATAAAGGCGAAAGAGGTATTAACATCAATCGGGATTGAAGATCCGGAAAAAGAAATGAATGATATTGTGTCTGCCAATGCTGCAATTGAAACGAAGGGATCGGGCGATACAATTTTTAAAAAGAAATATAAAACTGTTTTATGGCTGGCGTTTTTCGTAGCTTTTTTTAACCAGTTTTCAGGAATAAATTTTATACTTTACTATGCGACGGAAATTCTCTCACGGATAGGGCTAGGTGCAAAAGAATCCCTGGCTAACGCTATAGCCATAGGAGGCACGAACCTGTTATTCACATTTGTAGGCTTATTTTTTATAGACCGGCTGGGTCGCAAAACCCTGTTATTGGTTGGCTCCATAGGATATATCGTCAGTCTTATAATGGTAGCGTATGCTTTTAAAACGCATGCCAATGCAGTTTTCATGATGTTCTTCCTCCTGCTGTTCATTGCTTCGCATGCAGTGGGACAAGGAGCAGTAATTTGGGTTTTTATTGCTGAAATATTTCCTAATAATGTGAGGGCGCTGGGTCAATCGTTCGGTGCAAGTGTGCATTGGATTTGCGCAGCAACTATTACTTTGGTTACCCCGGTATTTTTAGATGCTAATTATGGTGTATTTAAAGATAATCCCTGGCCCATTTTTGCATTCTTCGCATTTATGATGGTATTGCAACTCATTTGGGTATTGACAAAAGTGCCGGAAACAAAAGGAAAATCTCTCGAGCAAATAGAACGTACGCTGATATTGCATTAGCCTGTTATAAATTAAGGTGTGGGGGCTTTAAAAATGCATTTTTTTGAACTACTTATTCTATTTATATACATCCTTAATAAGATTATTGTAGTTTAGAGTCGAATTGTTTTATACTATTTTATTTTTTGTTAATACTATTTTAATAATTATCTATTTTTTTTTTTTTGAAAAAATACTTTAATTTACATTAGACTTCAAATTAATTTACACATCAACAATTACTTGATTATGAGAAAAAAAATACTGCTTAGCAGTTTTGCAATTGTTTTCTGCTTTTTGCAATCGATTGCACAGGAAAAAACTATCTCCGGAAAAGTAACCGATGGTTCAACAGGACAACCGGTAGTGGGTACCACGGTTACTGTAAAAGGCACCAAGATAGCAACTCAGACAGATAATGAAGGCCGGTACACCCTCTCTGCTCCTGCTTCGGCAAAAGCATTAATTTTTACTACTATTGGATTTGAATCCCAGGACATTTTAATTAATGGTCAAAACCAGGTTTCTGTATCGTTACAAACTACCAGTTCCAGGTTGAATGAAGTAGTTGTTGTTGGTTACGGTACGCAAAAACGAAAAGATGTAACTGGCGCAGTATCCAGCGTTAGTGCTGCCACTATAGCTAAAGTGCCTGTGACCACTGTAGATCAGGCTTTGCAGGGAAGGGCAACTGGTGTTCAAATAATAAACAATGATGCCTCGCCCGGTGGAAATATAAGTGTATTGATAAGAGGAGTTGGAAGCCTCGCCAGCGGAGGTAATAATCCCTTATATGTTGTAGATGGCTACCCTACAACCGGGGGTATCAATAATATTAACCCAAATGATATTGCCAGCATAGATGTGTTGAAAGACGCATCGGCAACGGCTATTTATGGTATTCGCGCAGCTAACGGGGTTGTAATTATAACTACAAAAAAGGGGACAAGGAATAAAATGCAGGTTTCTTTAGATGCCTATGTTTCCAGTCAATCAACGCCTAAAGAGTATGACCTGTTAAATGCACAGGACTTTGCCGCTCTCTCAAACGAGGTTGAGGCTGCAGATTTAACGAATACTTATTTTGGATTACCGATCTGGCATACACCCGATCAGCTTCATAATATAGATTGGCAGAATGCTATTTACAGAACTGGCGTAACACAAAATTATACAGTGGGTATTCGGGGAGGAAGTGATAAAGTTCAGGCTGCCATGTCGTTTGGATATTACGATCAGAAAGGTATTATAATCGGTTCCTATTTTAAGAGATATAGTCTTAACCTCAATCTCGACTACCAGGCTACCTCATGGCTCAAATCATCAACAAGCGTGAAATATTCTTACCAGGATGCAAACAATCCCCTCAATGGGTTTAATCTTTTAAATGTAGCGATTAACCCACCTACCATGGACAGCGGTAGCAGGATCACTACCCAGATAAAAGACGGAAATGGCAATTATGGTTTTTACAATCCTCTTAAAAATGTTGTGAGTAGCTTTGGTAACCCGGTTTATTCTGTTGAGACCAATCAATATCAAAATGTAACCAATTACGTATTAGCGAGTACTTATTTGGAAGCAACTATTTTCGACGGCCTTAAAGTTAAAACTAACCTCGGGGTGAATACGAATAATTTCAACAGCTTTTATCTTCAGCCGGCAGATAACAGGGCGGCGCTGCAATATCCAGGGGCTGTAATAGGTGTCGCAAATTTTCACCAGACTATAAACAAGACATTTGAATGGTTGTGGGAGAATACTATATCTTACGATAAAACTTTCGGCGAACACACCATCAATTTTGTGGGTGGTATTTCCGCCCAGGAAAATACCTGGACAGGCATGGGTGGCGGGGGTATTCCTCCAAACAGTGTGACGAGAGATTTATCGCTTGTTTCAAACCTAACTCTTGATCAGAATATTCCGGGTACGAACACCGGTAATGGTCAAAACGTTTATGCGTTAGCTTCAACATTTGCGAGGCTAACCTACCAGTTTGCAGATAAATACATGCTAACTGCTACTGTAAGAAGGGATGGATCTTCCAAGTTTGATGAAGGACATAAGTATGGCACCTTCCCCTCTGCGGCCGTAGGATGGAGAATAAAAAATGAATCATTCTTACAGTCGGCCGATTGGTTAACTGATCTGAAACTAAGGGGCAGTTATGGTGAAGTGGGAAATGAAAGCCCTATTGGGTTGTTCCAGTATCAGTCACTATATGCAGGGAATTATCCGTCAAATATAAATGGTGGAGGGCTTGATAACCTTGGCTATCCATTTAATAAGGTATACCAAAACGGTATTGCTCAAATTCAGCCTGCTAACCCAACCCTGAAATGGGAAACCGACAAACAAACAGATATCGGTATAGATGCCGCCTTTTTACACGGTGCTTTAACCTTTACTGCGGACTGGTTTAACCGAACCTCAAGAGATTTTCTGCTAAGGCTTGCAGCACCTGCGCAAACAGGTTACAATTTCATTACCCGCAATATAGGGAGTATGAGCAATAAAGGTTTTGAATTTGCACTCAACTATAACGGAAACGTAAGTAAGGACTTCAATTTTGGTATTGGTTTAACAGTCACCACAATTCAGAATAAACTCACGAGCATCACATCAGGAACCACTTTCGTATCAAATTTTGGCGGCCTGATTTTGAATGGTTTTCAGGGATGGGATGAATACACACGTTCCTATATTGGACAACCTGTGGGAGAGTTTTTTGGTTACAAAGCAATCGGGATTTATCAATCCCAGGCACAAATTGATGCTTTGAATGCAAAAGCTCCAGGTGGCATATATCGCCCCGGCGCTGTTGCTGTGCCCGGGGATCGTTATTTTGCAGATATTACTGGCGACGGCCTGGTAAATGCTGATGACAGAGTGCCGATCGGAAATCCTCAGCCTAAATTTTACGGCGGGCTGAACCTGGATGCTTCTTACAAGGGATTTGACCTCAATTTGTATTTTTATTTTTCTCAAGGAAATAAAATATTGAACTATGTTGAAAGCAACCTGGAAAGCCTTGCACGACGTGGCGGGGTTGGATCTGAGAATGTAAATGAAGAATACTTCAAGAATCACTGGACGCCAAGCAATCCGTCAAACAGGTATGCGAGGGCGGTGGGCACTGCAGGGGACAATAGTTCGATTAATAATGTTCCATCGAGCGTATGGATTGAAGACGGAAGTTTTGTGAAGCTGAAAAATCTTTCCATTGGTTATACCTTACCGCATAGCCTAGTGAGCCGTTATTCCATATCAAAGGTAAGAGTGTATGTATCTGCCCAAAATCTCTTTATTATTACTAAGTATACGGGGCTTGATCCTGAGATAGGGATTCAAGGGGGTAATGCAACCCAAAGTGGGGTTGATAATGGCGCCTATCCATCCTCCAGGTATTTTACTTTGGGATTAAACGTATCATTTTAAATAAATAGCGAAAAATCAGCAATATGAAAAAAGCAACAATAATATTAATTAGTATCACGGTTCTGATAGGCACTTGTATTCCGGTGGGGTGCAAGAAAAGCTTCTTAGATCAAACCAACACATTTGGGATATCTCCCGATGCTGCTGCCAGTAAACCACAGCAGGTAATTTCTCTTGTTAATGCCATTTATGATACCTACCAAAACAGTGACCTGCTTAAAAAATGTATCTGGTACAGGGCCAATTTTGGAACGCATGATTTCTTCAACTGGGGCGCTGATGTGTTTTGGAACAATTATCAGATCGCACCAATTTTCGTCGGGCTTATTACTTTCTGGAATCAATCTTATATTGGTATTGCAAGGGCAAATTCTGTATTTGCAGTTATTTCAAAAGCTGAAAATGCGGGTGTAATTGATCATGTATTAGCAAGCCGTTTAAGAGGAGAAGCTTTTTTCCTGAGAGGTATGACGTATTATTACCTCGCTGCTTCATTTGGCGGCGTACCATTGGAAATAGATACTACCGGTACATTAAACCTTGGGTTGAGGCCAAGAGATACGAGGGATTCTGTGTTTATGCAGGTAGTGTCAGATATGCAGCAGGCAGAAAATCTGTTATTGTCAAAAACACAGCTAGCACCAGCAGATTTGGGAAGGGCAACTAAGGGAGCTGCTTATGCCTATGAGGGTGCTGCACGCATGTGGCTAAAAGACTATACGAATGCTTTAACAGCCTTCAACAACCCGGAATTTAATAACTACCACCTTTTATCAAATTTCGCAGATGTAAATGAATATAAAAACCAGAATAATGATGAATCCCTTTTCGAAGTTCAATTTTATCTGAAAGCCGGTGATCCTCAGGATTGGGGCGGAAGCTGGCAACCACCGGGTGCTGAACTTGGTTGGATTGACAGCTTTAGCTGGCCAAATGAAATAACTCAACAAGGTTATGATTATGGTAACCCGGCGCTTTGGAATTCTTATCAATCCGGAGACAAGCGTAAGCTTCTCACTATAGTTGGCCCAGGGGATGAACTGCAAAGCCCAGGGATAATCGCCAAATGGGGCGGTATTAAAGGTTATCCCCCGGTAGTAGCTGGGTTTGCCAGCGGCAATCAAACATATACCGGCGATGATGCTAAGATCATTAATACTGTAGGCACTTTAACCAGGCCCTGGTATGGTGATGATAAGCAACGTACGGGTTACGTTTGTGCAAAAAAATGGCGAGACCCTAATCTTACAGGAAATTACAGCAATCCAAGTGATGGCCAATCACACATTTTTGGAGATCAAAACCAGGTATTGATTCGCTATGCGGAAGTTCTGTTAAGCCGTGCAGAATGTAAGGTGCGCACTGGAGATGTAGCAGGAGCGATGGTCGATCTTGCATTAGTCAGAAACAGGGCGTGGGGCGGGACAGCGCCAGCCATTATGCAGGACAGTGCTAATTTTGACGGCACTCCAGGGCAACCAATCACTGATCCCTTACAAATGGTATTAAGCGAATACAGGCATGAACTGAGCGGTGAGTATTCCACTTTCTTTGATCTTTGCAGGGCAGGTACGGATGTGGCTGTTGAATTTGTCAACAGGATAAATGGTGCTCAGGCTGGCAACTATATTTCGGTTCCCAATCCCGCACCAGGCCCCACCCATGACGGGCAGGTGCATGGTTTGTACAATACGGCCATTACAGCGAACTGGACCCTTTTGCCAATACCACAAGGTGCCATTGCGCTTAATCCAAACCTGGCGCAAAATCCAGGATATTAATATTTTTTAAACGAATTTTGGCAATAGCAGCATAGAAAGGCTTTCTCCGCTAGGAGGGGCCTTTTTTAATTTCGATTAAATATTTTTTCTCACTTTGTGTGAATTAATTTTTTGTATGAAGCTACTTCAGGTAATTTTTTTAAGCGTAGTTCTATCATGGGTCTTTGCCTGCAAAGATAGGCACGCAACATTGTTCGAAAAAATCCCATCATCACGTTCTGGCATTACTTTCAACAATCTGATCACAGAAAACGATTCCACCAACCCACTAAAAATCGTTAATGTATACAATGGCGGTGGTGTTGGCATCGGGGATTTTAATAATGATGGGCTACAGGATATTTTCTTTACTGGCAATATGGTGTCGTGCAGGCTGTACCTGAACAAAGGAGATTTTAAATTTGAGGACGTTACCGAGAGGGCCGGTGTTGAGGGGAAGGGCAGATGGGCAAGGGACGTTTCTATAATAGATATCAATAATGATGGATTAATGGATATCTATATCTGCAATACCATTTATAAAGACTCGCTAAAAAGAAAGAATATCCTTTACGTGAATCAGGGCTTGGACAAGGATGGCATCCCTCATTTTAAGGATCTCGCGAAAGAATATGGCTTGGATATTCATGTGCAATCTACGATGGCTAGCTTTTTCGATTATGATAATGATGGTGATTTGGATATGTATCTGACAGTTAACGAGGCCTCCACAGGGTATGGCTCTTCTGTTTTCAAAGAACGGAACCAGCAACTGATGGCACCCAACAAAGGCAGGCTGTATCGGAATGATATGGATCCTCTCTTAAAGCATCCGGTATTTCATGATGTTTCCGATCAAGCGGGGATGAATTTTGATGGTTACGGACATTCTGCAACAATTTGTGATATTAATAATGACGGATGGAAAGATATCTATGTCTCAAACGATTTTTTATCAAGCAATATTCTTTATGTAAATAATCATGACGGCACATTCACTAATCGCGCAAAAGAATATTTTAAACATACATCCTTCAATTCCATGGGTCAGGACATTGTGGATATTAATAACGACGGTTTACCTGATGTAGTGGAACTTGATATGAACCCCGAAGATAACTATCGCAAGAAAATGATGATCGGATCAAACAGCACATACACTTATCAGGGTTTTGATATGTATGGATATCAATATCAATATGTGAGAAACACATTGCAACTGAATCAAGGGCCAAGTGTTAAGCAGGATGATTCTATCGGCATCCCGGCTTTCAGCGAAATAAGCTTTATGAGTGGAATGTCTCAAACGGATTGGAGCTGGTGCCCGCTGATCGCAGATTTTGATAATGATAGCTACAGGGATTTGATCGTTACAAATGGTTTTCCGAAGGATGTTTCGGACCGCGATTTTGTTGCTTATCGAGAGAGATCTAACGGTCTTGTAGGCATCATGACGATGTTGGATCAAATACCGCAAATAAAACTTCACAATTATGCTTTCAGGAATAAGGGCAATCTCACATTTAGCAACGAAACAGATAGCTGGGGGTTGACAGTTCCGACATTCTCTAACGGTTCCGCCTATGCGGATTTCGATAACGATGGGGCTATGGATATGGTCATCAACAATATTGATGATGAGGCTTTGATTTACAGGAACACGTCACCACATAAAGATACAGCTGCACATTTTCTTCAGGTTAAATTCAAAGGCAGCGGACAAAACATAAATGGTTTGGGGGCCTTTGCAAATATTTATTATGATCATGGAAAGCAGCAGGTTTATGAAAACAATCCTTACAGGGGATATTTGTCAAGTATGCAGTGCATCGCTCATTTTGGGTTGGGGAAAATTGGAGAGATCGATTCTCTTGTGATAAATTGGGGCAACGGGGAAAAGCAAATATTAAAAAACTTAAAATCGGATCAAACCCTCACCGTGAATATTTCTGATGCGAAAGAAGAATATCCATATGAAAAAAATATGCTCGCAAAGAATAATTTATTTAAGGAAATCACATCTGAATCAGGGATAAATTACAACCATAAAGATTTGGAATTAATCGATTTTAATATACAAACCCTTTTGCCGCACAAGCTTTCAGAATATTGCCCGGCCTTAGCAGTGGCAGATATAGACGGCAATGGCTTGGATGACTTCATTGTTGGGGGCAATAAGATTTATCATGCTCAGGTTTTTCTGCAACAACCAAACGGAAAATTTTCGCAAAAAGACTTGCAGTCTACTCCAGGCAGTGAACCCATTTATTATAAAGACGAAGGCTTATTGCTATTTGATGCGAATGGAGACGGCAGGCCTGATTTGTATATAGCACGTGGCGGCTATAAAAATGCGTATGACAGCAACAGCTATCAGGATATGTTATACCTCAATGATGGTAAAGGAAATTTTACGGCAAGCTCCTCAGTGTTGCCGGTAAACCACACAAGTAAATTATGCGTCAGAGCGATCGACATCAACAACGACGGAAAGTTGGACTTATTTGTTTCGGGGCGAGTAGAGCCGGGCAAATATCCAACGCCTGTGAACAGTTTTATATTCAGGAATGATTCGCAGAACGGTCATGCAAAATTTACAGACGTTACAAATGAAATAGCGCCCGGCCTCAATAAAATAGGAATGATTTGCGATGCATTGTTTACTGATTTCGATGGTGATGGTCAAACCGATTTGATAGTTGTCGGTGAATGGATGTCGGTAACATTTCTAAAAAATATAAACGGGAAATTCAAAAATGTTACAGAGGCATCAGGCGTCGCCAATCAAATAGGATGGTGGAATTCGATCACTGCAGGCGACTTCAGGCATACAGGCCGAACGGATTATATTGTAGGGAACGTGGGACAGAACACATTTTATCAGGCAAGCGATCAATATCCTGTTTCTATAACAGCAAAAGATTTTGACAAAAACGGGATATTTATTTCAATGCCGTCTGTGTTTTTGCCTGACGTGAATGGTGTAAAAAAAGAATTTCCGGCTCATGGAAGAGACGACATTGCAAAACAGCTGCCAAGCATAAAAAAGAAGTTCGCTACATACAAGCCCTTTGCGCTGGCTACAATGGATGAAATTTTGACTCCCGAACAAAAGAAAGGGGCGTTGCGGATGAAGGCCAACATGCTTCAATCCTGTTATCTGCGAAATGATGGGAGCGGCAAATTTACGATGATTCCATTGACGACTGAGGCACAGTTTTCGGCGATTAATGGAATGGTAGTTGATGATTTTGATGGTGACGGTAACCTTGATGTGCTAATTAATGGGAATGATTATAGCACAGAAGTTAGTACAGGAAGATATGATGCATTAAATGGCTTATTATTAAAAGGAGATGGCAAAGGCGGCTTTACCCCTTTGACAATTTTGCAAAGCGGTATTTATATTCCTGGCGATGGCAAAGGATTGGTGAAATTATTGGGCGCCTCAGGGGATTATCTTATTGCTGCGAGCCAGCATAAAGATGTTTTAAAATTATTTAAGCTGAAGAAAAAAACAAAGACTGTTAAAGTGAGCCCTGATGATGTGAGTGCTATTTTGAAATTCAAAAATGGAAACATACAAAAAGAGGAATTTTATTATGGCAATTCTTTTCTTTCACAGTCGGGGAGATTTTTAAGCATCAATGAAAATGTTTCCGAAGTACAAATAACAAATAGCAAGGGCAATAACAGACGGATGTCTTTCAATTAAAAAAAAATAATTGCAGAGTCAGAGGGCTGCGGAAACAATTATTTCTATGGCTGCTTGCTTGCAAGATAGCGAGCTGAAATTTTGTTGGTCTTGTTATAATAAAATAATATCCGTTTATACAAAAAAGATTTCCGTGCTTCTATTTTTTCGTGGATGTTATTTTGTCACTGAGGTTAAGAAGTACAGAATGGCTTCTTTCAAGCCCAATCTCAAATATAACTATTGACGATTAGTTCATACAGCTCCTGTTTTCCACTGGTTGTTTTCGGCTCACCATTTTCCGTCGCATAATTGCTTAATTCTTCCAGGGAGAGTTTACCTTCTTTAAATTCTTTGCCCTTACCGGCTTTAAATGATGCGTATCGCGATGCTCTTAATTGTTTATAATCCGATTTATTCAGGATAGCATCTGCTGTAACCAGAGCCCTCGCAAAAGTATCGATGCCGCTGATATGACCATAAAATAAATCTTCAGCATCTGTTGAATTTCTTCTGCGTTTTGCATCAAAGTTGATCCCTCCGCCTTGAAAACCGCCTGCTTCAAGAATAACAAGCATTGCTTCTGTAAGTTCATTAATATTATTGGGAAATTGGTCGGTGTCCCATCCATTTTGATAGTCCCCTCGATTAGCATCGATGCTGCCGAGCATATTTGCGTCTGCTGCAACTTGTAGCTCATGCTGAAATGTGTGGCCTGCAAGGGTCGCATGATTCACTTCAACATTCAGTTTAAAGTCGTTTAATAGATCATACTGTCTCAAAAACCCGATAACGGTTGCACTGTCATAATCATACTGGTGCTTGGTTGGTTCGCAAGGTTTCGGCTCGATAAAAAATGTCCCTTTGAAGCCATTCTTTCTTGCATAATTTTTTGCCAGGTGAAGGAATTTTGCAAAATGTTCCTGCTCAAGTTTCATGTCAGTATTTAGTAAGGTCATATATCCCTCACGACCACCCCAAAAAACATAGTTTTCACCCCCCAATGCAATTGTGCAGTCCAACGCTGCTTTCACCTGTGCTGCGCCGTGTGCTAACACATGAAAATCAGGATTCGTAATGGCACCATTCATATACCTTTTATGTGAGAACAGGTTTGCCGTTCCCCATAAGAGTTTTACACCACTTGCTTTTTGTTTTTCCTTCAAATATTCGGTCAATAAAACAAGCCGGCGTTCATTTTCTTTCAAATCATTGCCATAGTCAACGATATTCACATCGTGAAAGCAATAATAGGAGAGCCCGAGTTTTGTGATAAATTCGAATGCTGCGTCTGTCTTGTCCTTGGCCCGTTCAACGGCATCGACTTTTTGATCCGGTGGAGCGCTGTTCATTTGTGTGACCAACT
>CBIGQT010000021.1:0-14115 GCA_966191655.1 uncultured Ginsengibacter sp. | reverse complement strand
CCGCCTTGCTGCCCGATCTTTTTCCATAATACAGGACTTAGCTCAAACCCAACAATCCTGTCAAGAATTCGTCTCGCCTGCTGTGCATCCACAAGATTCATATCTATTATCCTGGGATTTTGAACGGCTTTCTCAATAGCAGGTTTTGTTATTTCATGAAAAACGATTCGCTTGGTTGTTTTTGGATCAAGCTTTAATACTTCTGCAAGATGCCAACTGATGCTTTCGCCTTCGCGGTCTTCATCCGAGGCCAGCCAAACTTCATCAGCTTTTTTTGCAAGACTTTTTAATTCATTAACGACTTTGGTTTTTTCGGGAGGTACTATATAAGTGGGTTTAAAATTGTTCGCTATATCAATTCCCATATCGTTCTTTTCCAAATCGCGTATATGCCCATAACAGCTTTTTACCTCGAAATTTTTTCCAAGAATGTTTTCAATGGTTTTCGCTTTCGCAGGGGATTCCACTATCAATAAATTTTTCGCCATATTTTTTTATTTATCCAATTCGGCTCCATTCAAATTATAAAAAATGCTCAGATTAAAAATATTTCCGTTTGCTGCAATATTAGTTTAAAAATTAAAAATGGAATCTTAAAAACTAAATAGGAATTCTAAAAATGCATTATTACCTTCGCAATACCCTCTTATAAATTATCCTTATATTCGAAAAGCCGCTTTCGATTTTGTATTGATAGTAACGCATTTTTAAACATAATCTTGCAGGCCAAAACTAATTTCAATGTATGTTTTGATAGTATTTATTTCCTGCAAGTGAAAAATAATATTAAATGAAGGTTGTAATAGTAGGTTCGGGGAATGTTGCGACAACTCTAAGTGGTTTAATTCAAAAAGCCGGTCATGAAATTTTGCAAATAGTAAGCCGCAACAGGGATCACGCTATTGTTCTTGCTTCCAAATATAATGCTGATGCGGTTTCACTTACTGAATCAGAATTTGCTGATGCTCATATATATATTATTGCCTTAAGTGATGCTGCATTGGAAACAGTTGGAAAAATTAACGGGCTACGGAATAAATTTGTTGTTCATACAGCGGGCTCTGTTTCAAAAGACGCTCTTAAAAATATAACTTCTACTTACGGTATTCTTTATCCATTACAAACACTATCTAAAATAACCACACAGATTCCTCAAATTCCTTTTTTAGTGGAAGGCAATAACAAAGAAACTCTTGATCAGGTAATAGAATTTGCAAAAACGCTTTCTGATAAAGTAATACCTGTTAATGAAACAGAAAGATTGCATTATCATATAGCTGCCGTTTTTGCGGGCAATTTCAGTAATCACATGTATGCAATTGCTGAAAATTTTTGTGAATTGGAGAAGATTGATTTTAGAAATTTACTGCCTCTTATAAATGAAGTAACCAGGAAGGTCAACAATAATTCTCCGCACGACGTACAAACAGGGCCAGCTATGCGGGAAGATATTTTCACTATTAACCGTCATTTACAGGCGCTTTCTTCCTATGCTGAATTTAAATATCTGTATCTGAAGCTTTCAGAAAGTATTTTAAAATTTCATGAAAAGCATTAATATCCTGCTTATTTTTAACGCATGAATATTCTATCCAGCTTTCGGCTGATAAAAACATTTGTTTTTGATATGGACGGAGTGCTTACTGACGGCGGACTTCTTATTGATTCCAATGGCCAATGGTTGCGGCGTATGGATATAAAAGACGGCTATGCGTTACAGTTAGCTATAAAATCGGGATATAAAATTATCGTGATTTCAGGAAGTGAATCTGAGTATGTGGCTGAGCGGCTACGTAAACTTGGCATTGTCGATATTTTTATGAAAGTAAAAAACAAAGAAAAAGTTTTAAACGATTATATCGAAAAAAATAATTGCAGGCCGGAAGAAATTTTATTTATGGGCGATGATATACCAGATTATAATTGTATGCAAATTGCTGGTTTTGCCTGTTGTCCTAATGATGCAGCAGTAGAGATAAAACAAATATCTTCTTATATTTCACCTTTTAAAGGAGGTTATGGCTGCGTGAGAGATGTAATTGAAAAAGTATTAAAGCTTAATAATAGCTGGCCATTAGAAATATCAGTTGCTGCCACCTGACTGAGAATATATTTTAAACAAATTTTCGTTTAAACAAATCACGGATGAATATTGTATCAGCTTTTTTTAAACTGATCAGGTGGCCTAACCTGGTTTTTATAGCGCTTACGCAAATATTGTTCAGGTTTTTTGTGTTACGTTTTGTTTATAACAACGGTGAAGGCACTATTGAAAACAGTAATCTATCATTGCCTTTGTTTTATTGGCTTGTTTTTGCGTCAGTTTGTATTGCCGCTGCAGGATATATTATCAATGATTATTTTGATGTGAATATTGATCTTATCAATAAACCGGACAGGCTTATTGTTGATCGTTATATCAGAAGAAGATGGACAATTGTCTGGCACATAGTTTTATCGTTTGTTGGATTGGCAATAAGCTGCTATATTGGTTATAAGCTGCGTAATTTTTACATACCCCTGTTTAATTTTGCTGCTATTATCGCTCTTTGGTTTTATTCAACCACGTTCAAAAAAAAATTGCTGATAGGAAATGTATTAATATCATTACTTACTGCCTGGGTTATTTTGGTGCTTACAGTTTCAGAAAACAGAATCCACTTTATTTCTTCTGATGTTTATTGGAAAAGGATTATTAAAGTCTCATTCATTTATGCAGGATTTGCATTTATAATTTCGCTTATAAGAGAAGTGATTAAAGACATGGAAGATATGCAGGGCGATGTAAAATATGGCTGTACAACAATGCCAATTGTGTGGGGATTGCAGGTTTCAAAAGTTTTTGTAGCCGTATGGCTCGTTGTTATAATCTGCGGAGTAGCGGGTATTCAAATTTATGTAATTCAGTCTGGCTGGTGGTTTTCGGCGCTCTATTGTTTATTTACTATAATTATCCCTCTTATTTGGGTGCTCCGTAAATTGTATTCATCGCATTCCCCCGAAGATTTTCACTTGTTAAGTAATGCGGTCAAACTGGTTATGCTTGCCGGCATTTTATCAATGATTTTCTTTTAAAATTTTATTGAATGGAAATCAAAAAAATAATATTAGCATCACAATCTCCGAGACGAAGCCAATTACTTCAATGGGCTGAAATTTCTTTTGATGTAATTATTGCCAATACTGATGAAAGCTATCCTGTACATCTGAAGTCTGCAGAGATTGCTACCCATATTGCTTATAATAAAGCAGTAGCAGTAGAAAAGAAAATAACTAACGATAACGATTATACAATACTTGCCGCGGATACCATCGTCGTTTTAGATAATAAAATTATCGGTAAACCTTCCGGACGTGAAGAGGCTGTACAAACTCTTTTGAATCTGTCCGGTAAAATTCATTCGGTTATAACGGGGGTTTGTATTTTGGCAAAAGGAAAGAAAATAATTTTTGCCGACGAAACAAAAGTAGAATTCTATAAGCTTTCCCAACAGCAAATTGAATATTACGTTGATAAGTATAAACCTTATGATAAAGCAGGTGCTTATGCAATCCAGGAGTGGATTGGCGTAACAGGTATTCGCTCAATTAGCGGCGACTTTTACAATGTTATGGGATTACCGGTAAGCAGAGTACTTAAAGAATTACAGGCATTAGGATAAACAGGATATTTTTTTTATTTTTTGCCTCATTATTTTTTAAGGATGAAGGAAGACCTGTTACAATACATTTGGCAATTTCAATATTTTAATAATTCTGAACTGCTCAGTTCTTCAGGTGATAGTATCCAGGTAATGCATCCCGGTATTCACAACACTAACCAGGGGCCGGATTTTATTAATGCAAAAATAAAAATTGGTAAAACTATTTGGGCCGGCAATGTTGAACTTCACATTAATTCATCTGACTGGAATGTACATAATCATTCTGCTGATTCGAATTTTAATAACGTTATTCTTCATGTTGTCTGGAACAACAATGTTGCCATAAAAGATGCTACTCATAAAGATCTCTCAACACTCGAATTAAAAAACCGGGTTTCAAAATTATTGCTGGAGAGATATAGAATTCTTATGGAGTCATCGCAATTTATTCCCTGCGAAACCCAGTTGCAACAAGTGAATGAACTAACACTTACTAACTGGAAGCAAAGGCTCGTAGCCGAAAGATTGATTGCAAAATCAGGGAACATACTCGCCATTTTAAAAGAAACTAATTTTCATTGGGAAGAAACTTTTTGGTGGCTTATAGCTGCAAACTTTGGATTAAAAGTTAACAGCGATATGTTTCAACAAATTGCAAAGTTGTTGCCGGTTTCTATTTTAGCAAAACATAAAAACAGGATTCAGCAGGTTGAAGCTTTATTATTTGGAACAGCAGGTTTATTGAAGGCTGGCTTTACAGAAAAATATCCTTTGATGCTTCAAAAGGAATTTTCTTTTTATCAAAAGAAATATCAATTAAAAACTATTGACGGCGGGCTTTCTTTTTTAAGAATGCGTCCGGCAAATTTTCCAACAATACGACTTGCCCAACTTGCTATGCTTATTCATGAAAGCGAACATTTGTTTTCAA
This sequence comes from uncultured Ginsengibacter sp., assembly GCA_966191655.1. Classification (GTDB taxonomy): domain Bacteria; phylum Bacteroidota; class Bacteroidia; order Chitinophagales; family Chitinophagaceae; genus Ginsengibacter. The sequence goes on along the minus strand of CBIGQT010000021.1, from coordinate 9,540 downwards.
AAATTTTATTTGCATCTTCAGTAAAAGAAGTAAAAAAAATGCTGGAAGTAAGCGCCAATGACTATTGGCATTATCATTATGTTTTTGATGAAATATCTGATTATAAGGTGAAGACACTCGGCAAACAGATGATTGATAATATCATCATCAATACAATTGTACCCGTATTATTTGCTTATGGTTTGCATCATCATGAACAAGTATATAAAGACAAATCGGTAAAATGGCTTGAAGAAATTTCTGCAGAAAAAAATAGTATAACCAAAGGATTTGAGCATCTCAATTTTTCAAATAAAAATGCATTCGATTCGCAATCTCTTATTCAACTTAAAAATGAGTATTGTAATAAAAAATTTTGTTTGCGTTGTGCAATAGGAAATTCGCTGCTAAAAAAAGTCGTTAACTGAAAATAACAGGTTGTGGAATTGATAAAATTTCCTTAAATCTATAACCGGCAAGTCTTTAAACAAACAAAATTTTTCATTTCCATTTATAAGTGATCACAAGTTCAATATCCGGGTGAATGCTTTTTATAACAGGACAATTATCTCCGGTTCTTTCTAAAACTTTTTGATCACTTTCGCTTCCATTTGAAGGCAGTGTTACAGCAACCTCAATCTTACCAACCCTGCGTGGATTGCCGAGCATATGCTTAGTTACCTTAGCTTTTGAGTTAGTGACATCAACTCCGAGTTCTCTGGATTTTATCGCTATTGTTGTAAGCATGCAGGTAGCTAAAGACACGCATAAAAGATCAGTAGGAGAAAACTTTTCACCCTTGCCGCGATTATCTGTTGGTGCATCGGTTTCTATTGTTGTTCTGCTTTGAATGTGTTCAGCCTCACAACGTAAATTTCCGGTATATACAATTGAAGCAGTCATTATGTATTTTTGTATAAATTTACAACAGGAACCATCAAAAAATTACATGCAAAAAATATTCTTATTAATTTTTATAATATCACTTTCGTTTGGAGCATCTGCACAGGAATCAAAAAAGCAACGCAAGGAAGAAAAACAGGCACGTATTAACAATATGGTTAAAGAAGAGGAAGAAGGCGTCATCACTTACAGAAAAAGTTTTTTATTTGGATTTAAATTTACCAACGATGGTTATGGCGGCTTTTTAGAATGGGGACGTGCAAGCTCAATTAAAAAATCAACTTTATTCCAGCTTGAAATCACCGAACGTAAAGCTATAAAGGAAGATAAGCAAAGCAATCCCTATTTAAACTCCATACCATTTATTTATGGTAAACAAAATTTTATGTATCCTGTAAAACTTGGAGTTCAACGGCAAATTCTTCTTGGAAACAAATCAAATAAAAATGGCGTAAGTGTAACCGGTAATTATGGAGGCGGCGTTGATTTAGCGTTCATGAGGCCTTATTACCTGGAAGTTCAAAGTGGGAATGGCTATGAGTATATAAAATATAGCCCGCAGGACAGCGCTTTGTTTTTAAACGGACCAATTGTTGGCGGCCCCACATTTGGCAAAGGATGGGGCGATATAACGGTGGTACCGGGTTTGTATGCAAAAACAGCTTTACGTTTTGATTATGGAAGATATAATGAAGTTATTTCTGCAATTGAAATAGGTATAACGGGTGAGTACTATACGAAAGAAATACCAATTCTTCTTAATAATAGTAACAAGTCATTCTTCTTTGGTGGGTACGTTTCCATTTTATTTGGAAAGAGAAAATAGCAATTAAATTTTGTTTAAATCATTTTAATTTTCTTAAAGTAATTACTTTATTAATGAATCCGGAACTTATAACAGAATCAGAATTAAAATCAAAGAAGCCATCCTGGCTTCGTGTAAAATTACCTATTGGTGAAGAATATAAGCATATAAGAGGTTTGGTAGATACGCATAAGTTACATACTATATGCGAAAGTGGAAACTGTCCAAACATGGGCGAATGCTGGGGCGAAGGAACTGCAACATTTATGATACTGGGAAATATTTGTACAAGAAGTTGTGGTTTTTGTGCGGTGGCAACAGGCCGCCCGCTGGCTGTGGATTGGGACGAACCTCAGCGTGTTGCCGAAGCGATTCATTTAATGAAAGTGAAGCATGCGGTGATAACTTCTGTTGACAGAGATGAAATTAAAGATGGAGGTTCTATTATCTGGTACAATACAATCAAAGCTGTACAGGCTTTAAATCCTGCTACTACTTTAGAAACCCTGATTCCTGATTTTAAAGCTGAGAAAGAAAATATTCAAAGAATTATTGATGCAGCTCCCAACGTAGTAAGCCATAATATAGAAACTGTTGAGCGTTTAACCCGTACCGTTAGAATACAGGCAAAGTACTGGCGTAGCATGGAAACGTTGCGAATATTAAAGCAGGGTGGCATGCGAACCAAAAGCGGTATTATGCTTGGCCTGGGCGAAGCAAAAGAAGAAGTGATACAAACCATGAAAGATTTAAGAGAAAGCAATGTAGATGTTATAACTATTGGTCAATACCTTCAACCTTCAAAAAAACATTTGCCGGTTAATCGTTTCGTGCATCCTGATGAATTTAAAGAGTTTCGTGAAATTGGCTACCAGATTGGGTTTGACTATGTGGAAAGCGGACCGTTAGTTCGTTCGTCCTACCATTCTGACAAACACGTAATAGCTGGCTATGGAAGAAATAAATGGAAAGAAGAAAAAGCATTGTGAAATGCTGTTTAATATTTTTTTAATTTTGAAATATGGGTATTGCAGATAAAATAATTCCGCATTATACTTACGATGACTGGGTGCATTGGGAAGGTAAATGGGAATTAATAGAAGGTCATCCAATTGCAATGAGCCCTACTCCTGTTCCTGCACATCAAAGAGTAGCGGCAGAATTAAGAACGGAACTTTTGTTATCGTTGCGAAAAGTAAATTGTAAAAAATGTCGCGTATATGATCCCGTAGATTATAAAATTGCTAACGATACCATATTAGTTCCTGATATATTAATTATTTGTGGTGAAATAAAGAAAAAATATTTAGACTTTCCGCCATCACTTGTTGCAGAAATTTTATCTCCTGCAACTACATTAAGAGACCGGCATACCAAATATGAATTATACCAGCAACAAGGCGTAAAATATTATCTTATTGTTGATGTTGATAAAAAAACAATTGAAGTGTATATGCTTCAGAACGGAAAATATTCTTTACAGGAAATAAATAATTCCTATACATTTTATTTGAATGATGATTGTCCGATCACTCCCGATATTACTGAGATATTTGAATAGCTTACACATCATTTATATAATAAAACACCAGCCTTTTTAATTTTTCTTTATCGCGTAATTTCTAAAATTAACCATGTTAGTTTGAGTAAAAGTCTGCGTTCTTTTTTAAAATCTTAATTATTTAAAATGAAAAAAAATGTATTCCTGATTTATTTCATTATGATATGTTTAGTTTCAAATGCACAGATAAGGTGGAAGAATTTAGATCCATTATATCAACCATTGCCGGCATCTGTACATATTTATAAATCTGCTGATTCAATTGATGGCAAACCTGATGTAGTCTATTATGTAATAGCAGATCTTAAAGACAAACACCTGAATTTTACGACCGATACAGCTTACAAAAGAAGATTAACTCCTTCACAATTTTTTGAAAAAAATGATCAACCGCTTGTAGTGGCTAACGGTACATTTTTTTCTTTTGCAACTAATCAAAGTTTGAATATTGTTGAGAAAAACGGAAAGCTTATTGGCTATAATGTACATTCCATCGCTGGTAAGGGCAAAGACACCTTAACCTGGTATCATACTTTCGATGGAGCCTTTGGGATTACAAAAAACCGAACTGCGGATGTTGCGTGGATATATACTGATTCATCAAAAAAATACCCTTTTGCCAGTGAAACTGTACTACCTTTTGTTCATGATTCTAATAAGACTCCATCGTTTGATTATATTAAAATGATAACTGCACGATATTTGGATGATTCCGGCAGAATAATTTTTCCCTTCGATTTGTCGTCATCTCTTGGGACATGGAAAATGAAAACCGCAATTGGCGGCGGCCCCGTGTTAGTGCAGAATAACAAAGTACAAATCTCGAATGAAGAAGAGCGTAAATTTGCCGGCAAAGCTATTAACGACAGGCATCCAAGAACGGCAATTGGATATACAAAAGACAATAAAGTAATTATTCTGGTTGCTGAAGGCAGAAGCGAAACTGCATCCGGTCTCACGCTAACGCAGGAAGCTAAAATTCTGGCAGAACTTGGTTGCGAAGAAGCCTTAAACCTGGATGGGGGTGGAAGTACTTGTATGTTACTTAATGGTAAACAAACCAACTCACCTTCCGACAAAGAAGGAGAGAGACCTGTGCCTTCAGTTTTTATAATTGAGAAAAATAATTAGACATTCGGCCATAAGACCTGAACACTATTAAACTGGTATAATTTAAAATCAACCTGAAATACTTTATTAATATTTTCAGGAGACAGTACCTCAGCCGGTTTTCCGCTGGCAAAAAATTTTCCTTTATCCAGCAACAATATTTCATCAGCATAATTTAAGACAAGGTTTAAATCGTGTAATACAGCAATAACAATAGTTCTATCATTTAAAAATTGCTTTACATGTTGCAAAAAATCAAACTGGTATTTTATATCAAGAGATGAAATGGGTTCATCTAATAATAATATTCTTGATCCTTCTTCAGGCATTTTCCAAATCTGCGACAGCACTCTTGCAAATTGTACTCTCTGTTTCTCGCCGCCCGATAATGTTACAAAATTTCTTTTTCGGAATACTTCCAAATTTTGCAAGGCTATTACTTCATTACATATTTCCACGTCTTCTTTCGAAGGTGTTATCTTGAAATGCGGATAGCGTCCCATCATTACAACTTCTTCCACTTCCATTGGAAAACTTATCTCAATCTGCTGCGACAATACTGAGCGGTATTTTGCATACTCATCTTTTTTAGAATAATCAATTTTTAAATTATTATACAGAACTTCTCCTTCATTGGGAACAGCTGCTAAACTCAAAAGCTTCATCAGTGTTGATTTTCCGGCGCCGTTAGGCCCGCAGATCATGTAGCATTTGCCGGCAATAAATTGATAAGAAATATTTTGAAGCAACCATTTTTTGCCAACCGCATATCCTCCATTTTTTATTTCAACCATAAGAACCTCCTTTTTCCTGCAACACATTAAATTTCTTCAAAAGAAAAATAAATACAGGCGCTCCGGCTATTGAAGTTATGATACCAATAGGAACTTCTGCAGGCGCCAATAATAATCTTGCGCCCATATCCGCTACCGTTAGTATAATGGCTCCCATAATCATTGATGCAGGAAGCAATTTTTTATTATCACTCCCAATTAAAAGACGGAGGATATGTGGTACTATTAAACCTATAAAACTTATAACACCCACAAAAGAGGTGGCAACTGCAACCATAGCAGTTGATAAAATCAGAATGCGCTTTTTTAATTTTTCAGGTTCTACTCCGAGATGTGCTGCTTCTTCTTCACCAAGTATTAATGCGTTTAATTGCTTTGAATACCGAAGTGATATTATAAAAACAATTATGGCAACTGCATAGGTAATGCCCACCTGTGACCATGTTGCTCCGGAAAATGTACCAAGATTCCAGAACGTAATACTTCTTGCCTGGGGGTCTCTTGCCAAATAACTCATAAAACCCATACCGCTTAACCCAATTGCGTTTATGGCTATGCCAACCAGTAACAACGATGTTACCGATATTTTTTTTTGTGATTTTGAAATCGAATACACCAGGAAAGTTGCCAGCAATCCGCCACCAAAAGCAAATAATGGAACAAGAAGCGGCCCAGCAAGGCTTCTTATTTTTTCACTCATTTGCATGGCAAATACAAATACGATGGATGCGCCAAAAGCAGCTCCTGCACTGGTCCCTATTAACCCCGGCTCTACAATGGGATTACGAAAAAGTCCCTGTAACAACACACCTGACACTGATAATATGGCTCCGGTAATGGCACATAACAGAACCCGTGGTAATCTTATTTCTAAAAAAACTCCTTCATAGATATTGGCAGGTTTTTTATTTTGAAAAGCATGCAGCATTGCTGAAAACATATCATGCACCGTTATAGGAACTGCACCAAACGCAATAGCGCATAACAGCACAATCACAAGCAAAATAATTGTAGCGGGAAAGAAAAATTTAGTTTTCCGGAACATCAGTATTTGGATAAAAGAGCTTCATTAATTTCATAACGTTCTCGCCTGTACGCGGACCAAAATAAACAATATCATGTTCTTCAAAACGGTAAATACGATTATTTTTTGCTGCATTTGTTAGCGCAACACCGGGAACAGTTTTAAAATTTTCTTCACCGCCCATTTTATCAAAACCGTAATCTGTAGCAATAATAATATCAGGATTTGCAGTTGCCATTGCTTCGGGACTTATTTGTCTTGCGCCTTTTGCATCGTAATGCGAAGGCTTGCCACCAGCCATTTGTATCATCTTATCGGCAACGCCACCTCTTTCGCTCATTACAAAAAAAGAATTGGTCGCCCTGCCAAACTGAATGACCATAACGGTTGGCGTATCTTTTATATTTATTAAGGATAAAGCGTCTTTGGCTTTTTTAATATCAGTATCTAATTTTTTATTCAACGAATCAGCTCTATCCGGAACACCAAAAAAATCGGCTAATTGTTTCAACATTAACTTAGTACTATCTATTGTTCTTCCCCCGATAAATGCTTTTATATTTAAACCCGCTTTCTCTAATTGTGGAAGCACATTTGCAGGGCCCATATCATTATCGTGCAAAACAAGATCGGGTTTCATTGATATAATCCCTTCGGCATTTAACATGCGATGATAACCAACGTTTGGTAATAGTTTGGCGCTATCAGGGTAAGTGCTTGATAAATCAACTGCAACAATATCGTGGCCTTTACCTAATTCAAAAATCATTTCGTTCAACTGTTTTGATACGCAAACAATTCGCATATCCCTGTCACTATCTTTCTCTTTGTTTCCAAATCTTCCGCAGGAAAAGAGAATAAAAGATATTGACAGTAATAAAAATATTTTTTTCATGTCTTGAATTAATAAATAGTTATCAAAAAAATATCACGCAAAGGCGCAGAATAAACAATAGGAAATACTTATAAATATCTTGTGCCTTTGCATGAAAAAAATTAAAAATTATATTTCAAATTTATTCCTCCATAATAAGTCGCTTTAGCAGGCCCGGGCAAATAAGCATCCGGTAACTGATTCACGAAAACAAATATAGGATACTGCGTATTGGCAATATTATCTATACCAAAGTAAAGGTTTAAATCAAAATGCTTGGAAAGGCTATGCTGAAAGCCAATCTTAGTATTTACTAAACTATAAGATGTTGTATTATTCAATCCATCAGAAGTTATTGGGAATGCATCTCTGTAAGAATAAATGGCGTTCACATAAAAGCCATATTTAAAAGCAATATCTAAACCGACATTTGCATTAAACGGGCCTACGCCGGCAACTTTTTTCCCATCGTAATTAATTGCAGAATCGAGCCCTGCTTTACTTTTTGTGTGAAAAATATAATCAACATATTTAAAATCAGAATAGGTAAAATTAGCAAACGGCCGAACAGATTGAAAGAAACCATCAGGTGATTCGTAAGTGGTGTATTTCACTAAAAGCTCAATTCCTTTATCATCCTGCTTTCCCCCATTAACAACATAAGTATATAAAGTGGCTGTGCCGGCATCGTTTAATACATTCATTGCGGTGAACTTATTTGAAAATTTCGCATCGAAGAATGCCAGCTGATAAGATAGTTTATTATGAAGCAATGATCCTTTTGTTCCCACTTCAAACTGGTCGCCAATTTCAGGGGTAAGGTCTGTATTTACCTGGCCTGTACTTGGAATATAGAAGTAAGAACTTGTTGGCGCTTTATATGCTTTATTGTATGAGGCGTACAATGAAAACACTTTGTTGAATACTTTATTTATTGCGAAGTGCGGCGAAAATAATCCGTTGTATTTTTTAGAATATTGTGTTGGTTTGGTACTGTTGGCTACATAAAACCTGTCATTCAATTGAATACTCATGTTGCTTAAGCCCATTCCTGCTGTAAAAGAAATATCATGAGGGATTGCTAAAGACCATTCAGTAAAAAGAGAGGTAGTACCTGTTAATGTATATTGATTACTTCTTGGGGCGCCAATGATATAATAGCCTGTAGTGTCTAACGGATTTTTTACCATTCCATAACCAATAATTTGTGCATTTTGATGTTGCGTTTCAACACCCGTTATGCCGCTTAAATTAAATCCTTCTTTCAAAGAAAATTTAGTATCGAATGTAGAACGAAGGCCATAATTAATCGGGTCTTTATCTGTCCATCCGGCGGCAGAACTTGAGTTATTTGTTTGTCCAGTTCCAAATACCGCTGTAGTATTTGAGATATTTTTATTAAATGCATAGGTATGACTGAAACCCGCTCTGAAGCTAATTATTTCAGAATGGGCATCTCTTATTATATAATCGGGATTTCCTGAATAATCTTTGTTCTCATACTGAGTTATTGTTAGTTCGCCTGCTCTCTGATCGTAACTTTTGCTATACCCAAAATAAGAATTTATGAATTGTTTTTCATTTATTTTAAAATCACCTGCAATATTTACAAAGTCTTTGCGAGACGCATTGTGAATTAAATAGCCATCCGACACCTGATGCCCGTAGTTAATTAAAAGCGACGAGTTTTCTTTACCCATTTCAAAATGAGTAGTATAACGCTGTAGTCCATAACTTCCGATTAATACATCCTGCCCAATGGAAGTTCTGCCTTTTTCAGGCTTAATAGTTTTCAGGTTCACCACACCTGCAATGGCTAATCCATACAATGTTCCTGAAGGCCCTTTGGATACTTCCACATCTCCCACAGAACCAAAGTCTATATCATCTAAAAGTGTGATACCTTCTGCATCTGTAACCGGAATACCGTTTAAATAAACTTTATATCCCTGTCCATCAAAGTTATTGCTTACGCGGCCGGTGCCACCACTTCCGCCACCATAGCCACGTATATTAAATTGCTGGCCACCTGATACCGACCTTCGCTGTAATGTTACGCCAGGCACGTTTCCATTAATAGCATCATCAAGATACAACCCAATCCCACGCTTTATTTCAGGTTTTCCCAACTTGGTTATAGATGATGACTGATGCAGAAGAGATTTGTTTAAATTTGAAGTAGCCGTTATATCTACTTCATCAAGATTTTCATTTGACGGAATTAATGATATATTCAAATAAGCAGTACAATTTTTTATTGCTTCCCGGTAGGTTTCATAACCCACATACGATACCGTTAGTGTAGATGCCTTACTACAGTCGATTGAAAATGTTCCGTCTTTATTTGTTGTGGTTTCTTTACCGGAGAATGAAATGGTCGCTCCGTAAAGCGGGGTATTATTGCCGGCATCAAATACTCTTCCTTCTAATGTTTGAGCAAATAATTGAGTGCTGCATATTGCAGCAGTTAGAAAAAACAAGCGCTTCATT
>CBIGQT010000020.1:0-14180 GCA_966191655.1 uncultured Ginsengibacter sp. | reverse complement strand
AAAAAGCTACATAGGCATCACCCGATTTTGTTTTTAATTTTCCACCACCACATGCTATTACCAAATATTCTTTTCCATTTAAATTGTAAACTGAAGGCGTCGCAAAACCACTGGCAGGCAAATCTGCTTCCCATAATAATTGCCCGGTCCGTTTATTATATGCCCTTATTTTACTATCACTTGTGGCAGCAATAAATAATAAACCACCGGCTGTAATAACAGGCCCACCGTAGTTTTCAGTGCCTGAATGAATACCTTTAGCTTTCAATTCCGGATAGTCTCCTAAAGTATCTTTCCAAACAACTTCAGTAGTGTTTAAATTAATAGCGGTTAATGTTCCCCACGGTGGTTTTATAGCAGGATAGCCTTCTTTGGTAAGAAATTTATTGTACCCTGTATTTGTATAAGGAAGTTCCAGGTATGGGTCTTTTGTTTTACCGGGAGCCACAAATTTTTTTATTTGATTTGTCTTTAAATCAAGAATAAAAGATGCGATGGCATTTTTTTCTTCTCCGGATAAAGTATTGAAAGCAGGCATCATTTTACGACCGTTAGAAATTAACTGATCAAATGCAGTCTCATTATATTTTTTGTTGACATTTATTAAAGAAGGATAATTTCCGCCTCCTTTTCTTTCAGGGCCATGACATGCAACACAATTTTGCAAGTATAAGCGCTGGCCTGCCTGTAACCAGGATTCGTTATTTTTTTCATCATTCTTTACATCTATCATTGTCAAAACCCAGGGCATTTCGCTTGCATTTACATACAAAATTCCTGTTGTTGGATCAAAAGCAGGGCCACCCCATTCGCCACCTCCATCAAAGCCGGGAAATATAACGGTACCTTCTTTGGATGGCGGATTGAAAATGTTTCCTGTTTTATAAAAGGCGAATCGTTTTTTAATATCCCGGTAAGAAGAATCAGGAACCAGGTTATTCAGATCATCTTCATTTAAATCTTGTCTTGCAAACGGCTTTGGTAATGCAGGAACGGGTTGCGTAAGCGATGGCTTTTCTCCAACAAGTTCCGATTGAGAAGGAACCGTTTTTTCTATAACAGGATAAATGGGTTTTCCGGTTTCCCTGTTAAACAAAAATATAAATCCCGATTTGGTTATTTGTATCGCTGCATTTATTTTCTTCCCATCCTTTGTAATAGTTGCAAGAACCGGCGCCGTGGGAAGATCTCTGTCCCAAAGATCATGATGAACGGTTTGAAAATGCCAGATGCGCTTACCGGTTGCTGCGTCTATGGCTAAGATACAATTTCCAAAAAGGTCGTCACCCAGTCTTTTACCGCCATAAAAATCAAAAGCGACAGAACCGGTGGGAACAAATAATATTCCCTTCTCTTCATCAAGACTCATTCCGGCCCAGTTATTGGCAGAACCAAGATGTTGCCAGGCATCTTTATCTTCAAATGTATCGTATCCGAATTCGCCCGGCTGCGGTATGGTATGAAATATCCATTCCTGCTTCCCGGTAATTACATTATAAGCCCTTAAATGGCCGGGAGCGGCTGTTGCATCCTCCGCAACTCTTGTGCCCATAATCAATAAATTTTTGAATATAACGCCAGGCGTATTCGAAGTTACATATCTGTCCGCAACATCACGGCCAAGGCCATCGTGTAAATCAATCCGGCCATTATTGCCAAAAGTATTTATTGCTTTTCCGGTGGTTGCATCCACACAAATAAGAAAAGGCCCTGCTGTGTAAAAAATTCTTTTGTCATCTTTACCATCAGTCCAATAAGTAACGCCACGGCCGGTATTAGAGAAGGATACAGACAGTCTCGTTTGTGAATTAGTATCAATCGCAATTAAAACTTTAGGATCAAAAACCCATAATTTTTTACCCGTGGCTGCATCCAGTGCAAATAGTTTCATTTTTGGCGTAAGTGCATACATAACTCCATTAACTATAATTGGATTGCATTGTATTTGTGAATGAGAGACTGTGTCTGCATCGCCGGTATGATATGTCCACGCCACTTGTAAACTGTTTACATTATTGGTATCTACTTCTGTAAGTGATGAATAATGCATGGCATCTTTAGTTCCACCATAAACATTCCAGTTTTCATAATTTTTACTGAAATCTGTGTTACAGGATGTCATTATCACCAGGAATAAAACAGTGGTTAAATTATGGCAAGTTATTTTCATGATTTGTTTTGATTATTTATAATTATTAATGCATCATTAATTTTTTTTTAAATAAATCGTATTAAAAATTCCGGCAAGCAAATTGATAAATAGAATGAGAAACTAAATTACGTTACAAAAAATTTATGAAATTTAATTTAGATTATGCTGATAGAATTCTATAATTCTAATACTAAAAACATTTATTATGACAACACATGAAATTGCTGATCGCCTTGTTGAACTTTGCAATGATGGCGATTTTGAAAAAGCGCAAAAGGAATTATTTTCTACGGACGCTATAAGTATTGAACCTTATGCAACGCCGGCTTTCGCCAAAGAAACAGAAGGTCTTGATGCCATTCTTGAAAAAGGAAAAAAATGGGATGCCATGGTAGAAAAAACTCATAGTATTACTACATCATCGCCAATAGTTGCTCCCAACTCATTTGCATGCACTATGAGATTAAATGTTACCATGAAGGAACGGGGAGATATGGATATGACAGAACTATGTGTTTACGAAGTAAAAGATGGTAAAATAGTTTCAGAACATTTTTTTATGTAATAGTAAATATTGTTATGTTTTTCATTTGAATTGATAAACATATTTCACACCTTAAAGCTTTTTATTAAAAAACAGTGGTAATTCTTCCCCAACGGAAAAATTACCACTTTTAAAAAAGAAATTCTTTAAGAAAATCTTTTCTTAACATCCTGAGCTGCTCCCTCAATATTGTCTTTTAATTCAGTGGCTTTGTCCTTAAATTCTGAGGCTTTATCGCTAACATTTTTCTTATACTTGTTTGCTTTTTTCAGCCACTTCTTACGTGTTTTAGAACCTTCATCTGGTGCAAGTAAAAGGCCGGTGAGAGCGCCAATGGCAACACCGGTAAGCAATAATATTGTTGCGTTTTTAATTTTCATTATAAGTATTTTAATTTTTAAATATGATTAATAGTATTCAAAAACACTGCCAGTTAATTTTATAGCTGTTAACGAAATTCATAAATATATTATTGAGAATAAATTCTACTGACTAATTTATTGTTACAGCAGGTATCAGTTTCTCCTGAAATTCCATTCCAAAGCATATTATTTAATTGCATTTTGCGTTATTAGAATGTTTAAATTAAAATACCTTGAAAAAAATTGTATTTATTTTTATTTTTTGCATGTGCGCAAAGTACGGAATGGCACAGCCATCGGGTAATAATTCCGGGGATACTCTGGGACTAATACCTCAAAAAGAAAATATTATAACTCCCCAAACTATTATCAAAGTTGAGAACATTGGCGATAAGATAAATACTCAATACGATGAATTAAGGCCTACCATTTCCCCTGATGGCAAATTATTATTTTTTATAAGGCAAAATGATCCTTATAATACCAAATACAATGTAGTGCCCAATTCGCAGGATATATGGTTTTCTGAAAGAGATAGTACGGATAAATGGAGTGAGGCTGTACATCTTGGGTATCCTTTAAACACCTCTGAATACAATGCAGTGTTTTGGATATCGCCTGATAATAACCGCATTCTTATAAGGAATGCATTTATTGATGGAGATTATTTTGGTGATGGTGTTAGTCTGTGTTACCTCACTAAATATGGCAATTGGAGCAAGCCCGAAATGCTACAAATAAAGAATTTTGAAAAATATAATAAGGGTGTTCAATATGGCGCCACGATGGCGAATGACGGACAAACATTATTGCTTTACATGTCAGAAAAAGATGGCAGCTTTAATAACGATTTGTATGTTTCTTTTTTGCAGAAAGATACAACCTGGAGTGAGCCTAAAAGCCTTGGAAAAAAAATTAATCTTCCAAAATATAATGAAATGACGCCTTACCTTGCTTCCGATGGCGTGACGCTTTATTTCAGCAGCGACAGGCCGGGCGGCTTAGGTGATAATGATATTTGGATGAGCAAACGCCTGGATAATTCATTTCAGAAATGGAGTGATCCTGTTAATCTTGGCAGCCCGATAAATACGCCTGAATGGGATGCATTTTTTACTCTGGATGCCGGCGGTGAATATGCTTACATGACCACAGACCAGGATAGCTATGGCGCAAGTGATATAGTACGCATTAAATTATTGGAAAAAGAAAAACCTGATCCGGTTGTATTAGTAAGCGGTAATGTTTACGATGCTAAAACGAAACTGCCGTTAAGCGCTTCATTGGTTTATGAAACGTTGCCCGATGGTGAACAGGCCGGCAACGGAATCTCTAATCCAACAGATGGCGCTTTTAAAATCGTATTGCCGTATGATAAGAATTATAGCATAAGAGCAACAGCAGATCATTATTTTGCTATATCAGAAAATCTTAATCTTGATTCATTAATAAAGGCCGGTTACAAAGAAATTCATAAAGACTTGTATCTCGTTCCCATAGAAGTAGGGCAGGTAGTGCGTTTGAACAATGTGTTTTTCGATTTTGATAAATGGGATCTTCGCCCCGAATCGTTTATCGAGTTAAACAGGGTTGTAAAGCTATTGAACGAAAATCCTGCTATTGAAATTGAAATGAGCGCCCACACTGATAGCCGTGGTTCTGATGACTATAATTTTAAATTGAGTGATAACCGTGCCAAATCCGTCATGGAATATATCATCTCAAAAGGAATTGATCCTGCAAGAATTACATCTCACGGTTATGGTGAAACGAAACCAGTGGCTACCAATGATACGGATGATGGAAGACAGTTAAACAGGAGAGTAAAATTTAAAATTTTGAAAAACTAATTTGCGCCCAATTCCCGACTAAAAAGAAATAACTAAAAATCAAAAACGGACTTGATATTTATTTCATTATTTAGTCCTATAATTGCACCTGCCAAAACTAAAAGAAATCCTGTTTATGAAAACACGCTTAAAAAAATTACCGGTTATGGTAATTAGTGCAATGATGCTTTTCACATGCACTAACCTTATTGCACAAACGAATACGCCTGATACTGCTTCTCCTGCCGGAACCGATACTGTATTTTCAAAAGTGGAAGTAGAAGCTTCTTTTCCGGGTGGCCCCCAGGCATGGACAAGATATGTATCAAATGCCATAGAGGAGAATGAAAGTAAGCTCAGAAAATCAGATTATGGTACCTGCATCATAAAATTCATTGTGGATACAAAAGGCCACGTGAGCCAGGTGGAAGCGGCTACAATGCAAAAAAGCAGGCTTGCCAAAATTGCTATAGATGCAATAGCCAATGGCCCCAGATGGAATCCGGCACAGCAAAATGGAAAGTTCGTAAACGCATACCGTTTGCAGCCCATAACTCTAACGGAACCTGGAAAATAAGTATACATTTTCTTTGCCGGTTAGCAGATACTCGAATTATTTAAAACCTCAAACCAAAACGAATGTTCAGACAAATTTCTATTCTTTTGTTATTAACCTTTTTTATTAATACAATAACTTCCGGGCAAACTTTTACAAATAGTTTTGGGTTAACATTATCTTTCCTTCGGGGAAGAGAAGTTCCCAAAGGCCCGTACAAAAATATTCTTATACAGGAATCAGGAACTTATTTTCCAAGACTTAATTTGACCGAAAATGAGAATTCATCTTTTAGCATCGGAATGCCGCTGAGTGCAGGAATCGGAACCGTTAGTAATTCGGACGGTGTAGTTTTTGGTATCGATGCACCTTTAGTTGGAGATTATAATTTTGGATGCAATGCAACACCCGAAACAGAAAAGAATGTTGGTGGTTTCATCGGTGCAGGATTTGGATATACCTATACAAATTATTCCAGCTATTTTGGTTCGGGTAACGTTACCAGTTATGGTCCGGTTATTCATACAGGTATCAGGTTTGTTGTTTCGCAAAAATTTTCCCAGGCTTTAGTATTTGGTGTGTTTTACAAGTTTGGCCTTGAATCAGAAAAATATAAAACCTTTGGCTTTAACGTTCTTGGGGAATTTTAAAATGATCCTTCTAACCAGATACTTTTTTCGTAAAAAATTTTTATTCAAATACTAACTGATTAAATTAAAATGATGAAGCTTATCTCAACCACAATTTTATTTTTATTCTTTTTTTCCGTAACTAAGGCAAATGATTATGATGATGCATGGAGCGCAATTCACAGGAAAGATTATAAAACCGCGATAACCTTATTGCAAAAGGCATGTAAAACTTCTGCGACTCCATTGGATGCATATTGTGCTTTGCTTTATCTTGAAACATACCAGGGCAAAGAAGATGAAATAAAAGGATTCACCAATGCGTTAGAAGCCAGTCCTGACAGGGATTCATATATGTATGCATTATGGTTTAATGGTTCTATACTTGGAGATTATACACACAAAAATCCTTACCAGTTAGAGCTACTGGATAAACTTGAAAAAGATAGTTTATTCAATGGCTCAATAAAAACCGCAGCCCATTATGTAAAAGCTATGTATTATGTTTTCAGTAATCAAAATGAAAAAAGCCAGGACGAATGGAATGAGATGAATTCATTAATGAACTGGCAATTTACCGGTCCTTTTGAAAATCTTTCCGGTTCAGGATTTAATGTTCCGTATGGTCCTTTAGATAGGGCAGACTCTTCTGTTTCTTTTACCGGAATGAACAATATAGAAGTAAAATGGTTTACACCTTCTAAAACAGAACACGAGGGCTGGACTTATTGTTATCCGCAAATTCAACAGTCAACTGCAATAGTATACGCTCAAACATTTGTATATGCTCCCGAGGATATTAGGGTGATGCTAAATGCAGGCGTGAACGGAACATTAAAAGTTTGGGTTAATGACGGACTAGTACTTTCTGAATCTAAAGAAAGGGTAACTGAACTTGATTATTATAAAAATTATTGCCAGTTAAAAAAAGGATACAATCGGGTATTGGTTCAGTTAGGTTTTACAAGCAATACCATGCCTAATTTTATTATAAGGTTTACGGACAATGCCATGTTACCTGTACAGCATCTTACAAGCACATCCACAATACAACCATACACTAAAGGCGAAGATGTGGCCTCATCCGGTTCATTAAAACATTTTGCAGAAGCATATTTTGAAAAGAAAATAAAAGATGAACCATTAAATCCTGTTAACTATATTCTCTTGTCGCAAACATACCTGAGGGATACACGAATAACGGAAGCAAGGCAGGTTATTGAAAAAGGCTTACTTATTTCGCCGGAAGATCCTTTATTGAAATTTGAATTGATGCAGATATTTATAAAAGCGGGGAATAGAACTTTGTTGTTGCAGGAAATAGACTGGCTAAAAGAAAATGATTCCTCAAGTTACCTGAACAGACAGATACAGGTGCAAAATTTAATTTCAGAAGAAAAATATGATGAAGCAAATGATGCCATTGATCGTATGATAAACGTGTATGGTGAAGATGAAGTGATTCTTCAATATAAAGCTTCAGTGCTTGGCAAGCTTGAAAAGATAGATGAATTACTTAAGCTGGTAGACACAGGCTATAAAAAATATCCTTCGAATACAGTATTTGTTAGCATGATGTACAATGTAAAAAAGCTGATAAATAAAGATACCAGAGGCGCCCTTGAAGTATATAAAGAATATCTTAAAAATTATTATGATTATACGCTTGAACAAAAGCTGGCCGACGAATATAAAGATCTTGGACAGGATTCGAATTACCTCGCGATAATAAACAAGGAAAGCCAGTTAGCTCCACAAGATCCGACGTTCGTTAATACATTATGCCAATATTATTTTGAAAAACAGGATTTTACTGCTGCATTAATGTATGCAAAAGAATCTGTTTCGCTGGCGCCCACAGTTGGCTCATACTGGCATAATATAGCTTCTACTTATGAACAGATGAATAATAAAGAAGAAGCAATAAAAAATTACAAAAAAACAATTTATTATAACAGGGTCGACTATGATGCACGCAAAAAATTAAGTGTTCTTTTAAAGAAGCCGGAACTTTATAAACTCTTGCCTGAGACGGATATATATGCAATTATAAAAAAAGCTCCTATCGATTCAGAATATGATTATACTTATTTGCTGGATGAGAAAGGAACTATTATTTATGATGAAGGTGCATCTGAAGAATATATAACCTATGCAATAAAAATTAATACGCAAAAAGGTATTGATACCTGGAAAGAAATTTATTTAAGCAGTAGCAACACTCAATCTATTTTAGTAGACAAATGTGAAGTTGTAAAAGCCAACGGAGCCAAAGTGGCTGCGGAAAGAAATGATGACAATGCAGTATTTACCGGGTTGCAAACAGGTGATGCTATTTATGTAAAATATAGATTACAAAATTATGCAACGGGAAGATTGGGAAGAGCATTTTGGGATAAATTTTTGTTTAACTCTTTTGTAAATTCCCAAAAGGTGCGATATACATTGATCCTTCCTAAGATAATGATATTTAATTATAAAGTTATTAATAACAATATAGAGCCTACGGTAAAAGAAGCTGATGGCTATAAGATTTATAACTGGGAAATGAATAATCTGCAGGCAATAAAGTCTGAACCTTTGATGCCGCCATTAAATGATGTGGGAACTGTATTGCATATTTCTACTATTAAAACATGGACTGATATTGCAACATGGTACAGTGATATTGCTTACCAGGATACAAAAGATAATTACGAACTGGATGCTTTATACAATGAAATTTTTAAAAATGGAATGCCCGGGAATGAATACGCAAAAGCAAAACTTATTTATGATTATATAGTTACCAACATCAGGTACAGTTCTGTATCATTCAGGCAAAGTGGTTATGTGCCACAGGATATTTCGAAAATAATAAATACAAGGCTTGGCGATTGTAAAGACCTTTCAACTTTATTTGTAGCGCTTGCAGGCAGGGTAGGAATAAAAGCGCAATTGGTTTTGATAGATACACGGGATAATGGAGCAAAGGATATGCTATTACCTTCCATGGAATTCAATCATTGTATAAGTATTGCACATCTCGATAATAAAGATTATTATATAGAGCTTACTGACGGTGATTTGCCTTTTGGAAGTTTGCCATCAAATTTAAATGGCGCATTATCGTTAATAATTCCACCTCATGGACAAAAATCAACATCGGAATTAACTCCGCTATTTACAACAAACCGTACTCCGGACAGAACTTTGAGAGAAGTGAATGTAACATTAAATGGAAATGATTTAAAGTTAAACGTTGAAGTAAAAAGATACGGAAGTATCATCAGTTCATGGAGAGACGATTACAGTTCATTAAGTGCGCAGAAGCAGAAAGACACCTATGAGGAATCATTGAGTAATTCAAACAAAAATCCGGTAAAATTAGATGCAGTATCATTTGTTGGATTAACCGATAAAGGTGATTCTGTAATTATTAAAAGTACTTACACTATAAAAAATGAGGTTATAGATGCAAGCTCTTTAAAAATGATTAAGATTCCTTTTATTGATGTAATTGCTACAGTCGAAAGTTTATCGTCCGATGTAAGACAGTATCCGATTGAATATTGGAACTATGAAAACACAGATGTTTATGAAACGTCTGTAAACATCGAAATACCAGCCGGAAAAAAATTGCTTGAAACTCCAACTGATAAAGACTTTGGTTTTAAGAACAGCCAGTATTCCTTACGATATTTTAAGACCGGCAATCAATTAAAAATAATAAGAAAAGTACAAATTGACAGGAGCGACATTGATGCTAAAGATTATGATGAGTTTAAAAAGTTTTTTAATAACATAGTAGAAGCAGAATCGAAATACCTTGTATTTCAATAGTTAAAAATATATGTTGAAAAGTATGTCAATACGTATATTTCCCATCACCCGAATTAGTGATTTTACTTTTCTATCATTTGGTTAATCTACTATGAAGACCGTAAATACAATAAATACAAAATAAGGCAGTAATCCTATTGCAATGAGTATACCACTCTCATATCTTTGTTCCAGAAGTTGATTGATGTTCGACAAACATTAATCAGGAATCCAAATCCACTGAAAAAAAACTATCCGAATTTTATCGTTAAACCAACCCAAATCCGATATCAGTCAACTTCTACTTTTTTAAAATCTAATACCTGTTAAGTACCGAATTATCCCAATGAAAACTGCCGGTAAAACGGCTACACAAATCCTGAAAGACCAGAAAACCCAGGATTAAATTACTATCATGAAGTTTGTCTTCAAAAAGCTTCCGCATTTATGTGCGGAATTTTTTTTAATATATCTCCCGTATCAGGCATTAGGAATAACTCATAAACATAGCACTATATAATATTTATTTTTTTTTGTAAACATTACTTCACCTTTGCATAGTTCACTTTTGGCTATTAGGTATCAAGTATTATTGTTATGAGAATATTTTTAATATTTGCTGTATCACTGATTTTCTATAACTGTTTATTTGCTCAAAATAACCAGGCGGTAAGTGAAATTTCGGGAGAAACCTTAAAAGGATTTACAAAAAATATTTTTAAGTATGCCGACTTTACAGAGGGTAAAATTTTTTTGAAAGACGGATCGGAATATGGTGCAAAACTCAATTATAACAGGGTATTTGGGCAGATTACAACTATTGACAGAATAGGAAAGGCAGCGCCTCTTTCAAATATTGAAACACTTGATAAAGTAACTATTACTAATGACACTTTTTATTTTTTTAATAATAATGTGCTGGAAAAAATCACCCATTTTGGCAATGGAAATTTGTATTTGAAACAAACAATGGTGTATGTGGTAGAACAAAAAGATGGTTACAATGGCACTCCGGATGTTATCTCAGACGCTTCCAAAAAAATTTATGATGCTGAGCCAAAAAAAGAAGATGTTAATATTGAAAAGAATTCGCAGTTTAAAGTAATCAATGAATATTTTATTGCTGATCAATCAATGAATTTTATTTCGGCAAATAAAAAAAATTTCTATGACCTGTTTGCTGATCATAAAGAAGAACTAAAAACTTTTTTGCGGGAACATTCTACAGACTTCTCTAATATTAATCAAATGGAAAAACTTCTTCAATATATGAACAACTTGTAGCGGTCTGATATATTATAAATTACCGTACCAGAACAAAAATAAAAACTGGTTAGCCATCCAATCTCACATTTACTGCGCCAGGGCC
This sequence comes from uncultured Ginsengibacter sp., assembly GCA_966191655.1. Classification (GTDB taxonomy): domain Bacteria; phylum Bacteroidota; class Bacteroidia; order Chitinophagales; family Chitinophagaceae; genus Ginsengibacter. The sequence goes on along the minus strand of CBIGQT010000020.1, from coordinate 2,938 downwards.
TTTCGGACCCATTTCAATTTCAAAAGTTACTTTGCTATTTTCCTTTACAGGATTCAGCAAACCATTTGCATGAACAAAAATGCTTTCCTGCGTTTGCTGGTCTTTAATGAATCCATATCCTTTTGATTCATTGAAAAAAGTAACTTTCCCCCTTCTTATTAAATCTGCAGGATCAGGAGCAACATGCTTTGGAACACCATGTCGAAGCGAACCTGATCGTTGCCGGCGCCGGCTCGGGTCGGCTAGCAGATAGATACCGGATCGGGTGGGGTAGCAGAGAGATTGCCATTTTCATCAATGTAAGCAAGCATATCATCGAAACTCTTTCCTTCTTTGGCATTTTCTTTTCTTTCCTGTTTTCTTTCCTGTTTATCCTGCCTGCTCTTTTGCTTTTTCTTTTCTCTTTCTTTTTTATTCCATGTTTCCTGCGATTTACTCATAAATTTTTTCTATTTGATTATGTATTTGTTTTTTATATACCAATGAAGGTACGCTATTTCCTAACTATATTAACACCAAACAAGTTTTGGAAATAGTAAAATGAAATATAATAATGAAAATATAATGATTTAAAATTACTGACACCTGTTTTACAAATTGATATGTTAATCACAATATAAGTTGTGTACTTTTACAAAAAACAATTTATGAAACTATTTGTAGCCGGGTTGCCTTACGATCTTGATGATGCCGAATTGGAAGAGATATTTGAAAAATTTGGCAAAGTTGCTACTGCCAGGGTTGCCATGGATAGAGACACCGGGAAAAGCAAAGGATTTGGATTTGTTGAAATGCAAAATGATGTTGATGCAAAAAATGCGATTGAAAATTTAAAAGATATTTCACTTGGTAAAAAACCTCTTATTGTAAAACAGGCTGAAGACAAGCCTGCTTCGGGACCTGGAAAAAAATGGTAGATATCTCTCTATACTACTACAGCTAACCGTTAGGACAAAAAATATTAGAGCTAATTGAAATTGCTATATTTTATTTACCGAAGACAAATCTGTATTTAATTCAAGCAACTCTTTGATCGTTTTATTTAATACAGGGTGCACAAGTCCCGGAGCAATTTCGGCCAATGGCGTTAGTACGAAATTTCGCAGATGTAATCTTGGGTGAGGGACAATTAAATTATTCTTTTTAATAATTTTTTTACCATAAAAAAGAATATCAATATCAATAGTACGGGGAGCAAACTGATTAGCCTTTTCCCTGTTTCTTCCCATCGCTTTTTCGATAGTTAATATATTCTTCAAAACTTCATCCGCTGTTATAAGTGTTTCAACACATATAACTTTATTTAAAAAATCATCCTGGTTTCTGTTACCCCATGGCTCTGTTTTATATGAGGAAGATTGTATAGTAACCCCGCCAATCAGTTCTTTAATTTTTTCAATAGCAGCATCAAAATTTTCATAAACATTTCCAACGTTGCCACCTAATGCGATAAATACTTTTTCCATATCTTTTATAATACTATCATTTAAATTATCCTCGTAAAAATATTAAGATATAGACAGGTGGGGGGAATTATTTTTTCTTCATGATTTAAAATTAAAACCCTTTATAAAGATTTTAAAAATTGTAGCAGTGCATTTCTGTCTGCGGAGGAGAGTTGCGTAAATTTTTGTTTAGATTGTTCCGCTTCGCCACCATGCCATAGAATCGCTTCCTGAAAAGTGCGGGCACGTCCGTCATGAAGGTAAAATGGCGTTCCATTGGTTCTTTGTAATAGTCCTACACCCCAAAGTGGTGGCGTTCTCCATTCATTTCCGGTGGCTAAAAAATCAGGACGGTTATCTGCTAATTCATCACCCATATCATGCAATAAAAGGTCAGTATACGGATGAATACGCTGGTTACTTATCACTGGCAATGTTACATCCACAGCCGTATAAATAGTTGGCTTATGACAACCGCTGCAATTAATTTGTGCAAATATTTTTTCACCTTCCTTTACAAATGTATCCGTCACATTTCGTCTGGCCGGTACCGCGAGTGTACGTACATAAAAGGCAACAGCATTTAATATGCTGTCCGGCAATTCAGGATCATCGCGGCGGTTATCGTATTGAGGTTTGCCAAATGCACTTTCCTGCGGAAAAAGAGAATTGGTAACTCCCATATCCTGCTGGTAAGCGCTTGCCACCTGAACTTTTATAGTTGGTGTATTTGCTTTAAGTCCAAATCTTCCCAATTCCATTTTTTGTGTATCCGGATTCCAAACATAATTCGGGCGGCCACTTATACCATCGTTATCTTTATCATTTTCATCAGCAAAAGAAAGAATGGTTGATTCAGAAATATTTTCCAACAAACCCAAACCAAAAACAGAAGGAGCCATGCGTGGAGAAAAAAGATAATTAGCCGGTAAGCTTGTGTAAGGATTTGTTATTTGATATTCAGGTTTTCTCAAGTGAACAACTTCACCATCTGAAAATGTAAAATCAGACTCAACATAATTGATGATTACTTTTGCTTCAGGTTGAACTCCAAAAGTAGCGACATCCTGCAATCCAAATCCGGGAACAGGCATCTGCCCTCCATGAGCGTCTTCAACATCTTTAAGGCTTAGCCTCATAAGCATAGACGAATTTACAGCGCCAAATGTAGGAGTGCCTTTTCCATCATTATGATGACATGAAAGACATGACACATTATTAAATATAGGCCCTAAGCCCGAATTCACAGGTGCCGGTGCCGTTACAAAAATTCCTTCAAATCTGCTGTCGCCCAATTCATGAACATACAGATCACGGTCATTTAAACCATCCATGTTGTGTGTGAATGCCCGGCTTGTTTCATCAAAAACGGTAGTAGCGCCTCCTGATAACCTGGAATCAATTTCATCTTCATTAAATATTCCTGGTTTGGTACACATCACCAATGCTAAAGACAAAAAAAGTATAGTAGTAACAATAAGTGATTTTCTAAC
>CBIGQT010000019.1:0-14249 GCA_966191655.1 uncultured Ginsengibacter sp. | reverse complement strand
ACTTCTGTTTTATCCGCTTTAATATCTCCGTCATAAATTCCTGTGAAAACATGGTCAAATTCGTGTTCAGTTAATCCATTATCAAATGTTGCATTATATATAAACTTAAATAAGGGAGAAAGTGTTGTAGTAAATCCCATCTCTTCTAAAAGCCTTCTGTGTGCTGCATTTAAAATATCTTCGCCGGGAAGCGGGTGACTGCAGCAGGTATTAGTCCAGAGACCGCCGTTATGATATTTTCCCTCAGCTCTTTGCTCCAAAAGAAATTCACCATTACTATTAAAAATAAAAATGCTGAAAGCTCTGTGCAGCAACCCCTTCTTATGTGCTTCTATTTTTTCCATAACTCCTTTTTGCACATCATTATCGTCAACTAATATAACTTCAATCAAGATATTTATTTGCTTTAAGAAATTTATTGAATAAGCTTAAGCTGATTTTTTACGCTTGCTCTCATAACAATAAGAACTTTGTAATAATTGGGAATTCTTATTCTACAATCAAGAATTTTTTCCGCATGCGTGCGTTTAATTTTTTTAAACAGTGAAAGATAATATTTGTAGGCAACGTAAGCTCCAAATCTTGCTTTTAGCGGCAATTGTTTAACTCCTTCATAAGCATTTGTAAAATCTGCCATTATCTCTGCTTCAATATTTTTTTTACAATTGGAAGTAAAATTTTTAAAATCAATATCAGGAAAATAAGTTCTTTCTAATTGTTGATAATCAGATTTTACATCCCGTAAAAAATTTACTTTTTGAAATGCTGCTCCAAGCGACTGTGCATAAGGCATTAGTTTTTCATATTTTAATTGATCTTTTTCACAAAAAATTTTTAAGCACATCAGGCCAACAACTTCAGCACTTCCATAAATATATTGCTGGTAACAATTAATATCATAAATATTTTTATGAAGATCATACTCCATGCTTTTAAAAAATGCGTCTATAAGCGTTATGTCAATTTCATACTCATTTACCGTTATCTGGAAACTGTGAAGAATTGGATTAAGACTTATTTTTCTTTCAATCGCTTTGTACGTTTCATTTTTAAATTCGATGAGAAGTTGCTCTTTATTATATTCATGAAACGTATCTACAATTTCGTCAGCAAACCGAACAAACCCGTAAATGTTGTAAATAGGTTTTTGCAAATCCTTGTGCAAAAGCCTTATCGCACTACTAAAAGAAGTACTGTATTTATTTGTAGTAAATTTGCTGCATTCAAAACTCACTTCATGAAATAATTTCATCATAAGCCAGGTATTTGTGTTACAATAGTTTTAATAAACTACAATTTAAGAATTAAAATGTTTAATCACTTCTTTCGCTACCACCTCTCCACTGATCAGTGAGGGGGGAACTCCCGGCCCCGGCACGGTTAGTTGACCAGCATAAAAAAGATTTTTCACTTTTTTACTTCTACATGACGGTTTTAAGACAGCAGTCTGCCACAACGTATTAGCCAAACCATAAGCATTTCCTTTAAATGCATTATACTCATTTACGAAATCAGTTAGCCCGAAAGTTTTTTTATAAATGATATAATTATTAACTTCTTCGCCAGTGTAGTGTTCAAAACGCTTAATAATTTTTTCAAAATATTGCTTACGCAACGATTCTGTATCACCCGTTAATCCTGCTGCAACAGGAATGAGAAAAAACAAATTTTCGCATCCGGCAGGCGCAACATTTTTATCACTAACTGATGTGGCGCCAACATAAAACAGTGGCTCGGATGGCCATTGTTTTGTAATATAAATCTCGTTAGCATGCTTTTCAAAATCAACATCAAAAAATAATGAATGGTGAGTAATATTTTTAAGTTTTTTCTTTAATCCAACATAATATAACAGGCATCCCGGAGCCAAAACTCTTTTATTCCAATATGTTTCATCATAAGTTCTCAAGTGCAATGGCAGTAGTTTGGTTTCAACAAAATGATAATCGGCCGTAGCAATTATAACATCGGCTTCATATTCTTTTATAAATGATCGGCCACTATCAAAAATTTCACTTTTAATTCCTGTGATATAATTTTCTATCGTATTAATGGCTATCACGTTTTCATTAAAATTAAATTTTACTCCTAATTCTATCGCCAGGGTGTGCATGGCATCGACAATACTATACATACCATTTTCAGGATACCATGTGCCACCCTTAATGTCAGCAAAATTCATTAAGCTATAAAGAGCAGGTATATCAGCTGGTAAGGCTCCTAGAAACAAAACAGGAAACTCTAATAACTGTCTTAGTTTTGGATTTTTAAAATACTTATAAATATGATCTTTTATTGAAGAAAAAACTTCCAGTTTAAATAATCCTTTTATAACATCCCAATCTAAAAATTCGTTCCATGACTGTCCGGGCTTTTGAACAAGCTTATTAATTCCCACATCATATTTATAGGCCGCCTGTTTAAGATATTGATTCAGTTTTTTTGCACTTCCCTGTTCCGTTTTTTCAAATAACTCTTTTAACTGTTCATAATCTGCGGGAACATCTATTGACTCATCTTTCCAAAAAACTTTATAAGATGGATCAAGTCTTTTTAAAGAATAATAATCTGAGCGTTTTTTACCAAAGCACCGGAAGTATCTTTCAAATACATCCGGCATCCAATACCAGCTTGGTCCCATATCAAAAACAAATCCATCTTCTTTAAACTGTCTTGCACGACCTCCGGGAATATTATGTTTTTCAATCACGGTAACATCCCAACCATGTTTGGCTAAAAATGACGCTGCTGATAATCCGGAAAATCCGCTACCTATAATTATTGCCTTTTTCAAATATTTAAATCGAACATAAAAGGTAAGTCTTCCCGAGTTTTCTTTTCTAATTTTTTATAAAGATTTTAAAACCTGCTTATCTTTTTTTTAAGGAGCGTCCTGGCAAAATGAATTCTGCTTTTAATTGTACCTAATGGTTCATGCAGAATATCAGCAATTTCATGATATTTATAGCCATCAAAATATAGTAAAAAAGGTTCTTTAAAAATAGAGGGTAGATGGTAAACTGCTGATTGAACTTCTTTTAATCTTAGTTTGCTCTCAGCGAGATTTGAAATTGCAGATTGATTATAATCTAATAAAAAGTCATTTGGTGTACCGTCAAAAATTACATTTTGTTTGAGTTTTTTTCTGTAATCGTTTATAAAAATATTACGCATGATGGTGTAAAGCCAGGCTTTAATATTGGTGCCGGTGATGTATTTTTCATGGTTAGCAAAGGCCTTATACATCGTTTCCTGAACCAGATCTTTAGCACTCTCTTTATCTCTCGTAAGGTTAATCGCAAACGGATTTAAAAAGGTTGAATTAACTAAAATTAACTGTGTAAATTCCACGGTTGACATAAATAATGTTTAACGTTTATATTATTAAAATTAAACAAAAAAAATAAAAAATAATCTTTTTTGTTTAATTATTGAAAAATAAAATTTCACAAAATAGGTGCCAAACATTTTTATTTTATGTCTAAGTATTAAAGAGTACCGATAAATTCTCTGACTTCGGCCAGGGATTTTTTAAAAGTGATTTTTTGAGGAATTTTTTTTACGTAAGTAGTGGTAAGGCGTCCTGAAACTATTATAGAAAGCATCCGAAAATCCTTATTGAGTGTAGAAAGAAATTTTTCAAAATTAAAGGATGGTCCACCTGTAGTAACGTGGGTGTATAAGTAATCAGGCTTTTTAGCAGCCACTACAGTTTTTAATTCTTTAAGTGGAATGTTTGCTCCAAGATATATAACAGTTATCCCTTTTTTCTTTAAAAGAAACGCTACGAACAGCAGTGAAAGTTCGTGATATTCATGTTCATGAAGAAAAAGACAGACTTTTGTCGAAGATGTTTTTTTTGTTTGAATGGAATCAATTCCAACAATTATTTTTTGTCGTATAATACTACTTACTAACCGCTCCTGCGCCGGATTTATATGATTGGTAAGCCATAAAATTCCAACTTTCTCGAGAAAGGGATATATAATTTGAACTATGGCTTTTTCAATCCCAGAGGTACTGATGCAATTATTGAGAATGTATTCAAAAGTTTCAGTATTAAACTCTGTCATACATTCAATAAGCTCATTTACTACAACACCTGCTTTTGCTTGTGCATCTGTAAGAGAAAGTACATTGTCAAAAATTGCTTCATGACTCATTTTACTTATGAGCGAAATCTTATAACCATATTTATTAAGAAGCGCTATGTTGAGAATGATTCTAAGCTCATCATTTGTGTAAAATCTTATGTTAGTATTGGAACGTTTTGGCTTAAGAAAGGTATAACGTTGTTCCCAAATACGGATAGTATGGGCCTTTATACCAGAAAGGTTTTCAATATCTTTTATTGTAAAGAGCATAATATCTACTTAAACTATTACAATTAATTGACCGGGAAGTTTAAGAAAAGAATTTTATAGTAAATATTTTAAAATTTTGACGCGGATTTTTTTTAATTGACTGCTTCTTTAATTGCCCCCAGGTAAGCTTCAATAACAATTTGTTTATCGTACTCTTTAATAATTTTCTGCCGTGCTTTTTTCCCCATCTCTTTCCTTTTTTCAGGAGAGAGCAAAATCATTTTTTCCATTTTATCAGCCAGATCAAGTTCGTCTTTTACCTTACAAAGAAAACCGGTTTCGTTATCAGAAACAATTTCTTTACAACCGGTTGTATTAGTAGTAATTGCCGGCTTCTCCATACTTGCTGCTTCAAGCAAGGTATTAGAAGTTCCTTCGCGGTAAGATGGAAGAACAATACAATCTGCTTCAGCAATAAATTTTCGTACATCTTTTTTTTCACCCAGGTAATCTATTACACCTTCATCAATCCAGTTTTGTAATTGAGTACGTGTAATTGTATTTTTTTTCAGATTCTGCGTCCAAAATGGACCTATCACATTGAAAATCGCATTAGGAAACTTTTTACTGATACTTCTTGCTGCACTAATATATTCAAAAATGCCCTTATCTTTTATAAGCCTTCCAATAAATAAAAATATAAATGTATCCGGATCTTTTTCCTGTAAAATCAATGGGCTGAATTTATTGTAATCGATTCCTGAGCCTGGGATTCTTTCTGCAATTGAACCTTTTACAAATCCGCTCTCAATAAAAAGATTCATATCATCATAGTTCTGAAAAAATACTTTTTTTGTTTTACTAAGTGCATTCCTGTATAAAGTGCGGGCCGCACGATAAACAATATTTTTGCTTATGAATAATGGTCCCACACCTGTAATGTTTGTAATTGTAGGAATTTTTAATTGGCGGGTAATCAGGTTGCCCCAAATTGCGGGTCTTATGCTAAATGTAAGACATACATCGGGCTTAATCTTCTTAAGAGTACTGCGAAGATTATATATGTATTGGAAAACTTTTATAGGATTAAGATTTCCCGAACCTATATTTATTACTTTAAGTCCCGTTTTCTCAACTTGCGTTACAAAGCTGTTGGTATGCGTAAGTATATAAACATCGCAGCCTTCCTTCAAAAGGCGCATCATAAGGGCTTCTCTCATTGTATAAGTTGAGAAAAGACCGTTTTCAATAACTGCTATTTTCATTCCCTTCAATTCAGTACTTATCATTGATAAACTTTTTTAAACCAGATTTCCATTGATAGTAAGGTCCATAAAATTTTAGCCCTTTTTTCAGCAGAGATATTAATTTTTTTTGAAAGCATGTTGTGAACGAAATTTTGTTGAACGAAATTTTTATAAAAACATTGGGAAGAGTTCAGGTAATCACATACAATTTCTTTCAACTCATTCTCAACCCAGGTTTTTAATGGTATTTCAAAACCTCTTTTCGGCTGATTAATTAAAGCAGGCGGAAGATATTTTACTGCCAGCTTTCTTAAAAGGTATTTGGTAGTTTTCCCATTTATTTTATAAGAATCACGAAGTGATGGAGCATATTCCAATAATTCTTTTGATAGAAATGCGCTTCTTCCTTCCTGCGAATTTGCCATCGTTGCAATATCCATTTTTACAAGAAGATCACTAAAGAGATTGGTGTCAAAATCAAGGTTCATGATTTTCTTTAAACCAGATAAATTGCTGTTGGCAATTTTATCAAAATCTCCTTTGATGGGTTGCAAATAATCAAACCCGGGATCCAAAATATACTTTTCATAATCTTCAAAAATATCAACCCCTGCCGAAAGATAAATTTCTAAATTAGATTTTGATGCCAGGGACGCCAGGCGATAAAGGTAATCATACACAGATCTTTTATTTTTTGGATGCGGTAAAGCCTTTTTTTACTAAATAGTTTTTCTTAAAAAAGTCATAACGGGCAAATGGAACATAGCGCCTGTAACCGCCGAAAAGTTCATCAGCGCCATCGCCATTAAGAACAACTGTTACATATTTTTTAGCTTCCATGCTCACATAATAACTCGGTATTGCTGAACTGTCAAAGAAGGGCTCTCCGTAATTGTATAAAATCTTTTCCAAATCGTTTTTTAAATTTGAAAATGAAATTTTAATTTCAGTATGTCGTGTTTTATATTTTTCGGCCACTAATTTTGCAAGTGGCGCTTCGTCATATTCTCCATCAAATGAAACCGTAAAGGTTTTAAGCCGGCTATTATATTCGCTTGCAATTGAAGTTATGATCCCGCTGTCAATTCCGCCACTTAAGAAACAACCTACCTCAAGATCGCTTGAATCAATTCTTCTTTTAACAGCTTTATGAAGATAGTCATCGGTTTTTTGCAAAGCTTCTTCAATAGAGTCGTTATTTTTTTTTGCATAAAAATCAGCAATATTCCACCATCTTGTTTGTGAAGTGGTTAATGTATTGCAATCAACAATTATAAAGCTTCCGGCTGTTAGTTCTGTTACATTTTTGTATGGTGTGAATTGCCGGTAGAAAGAACCAAGTCTTAAATACTGATAAAAATTTTCATTGTTTATTTCAAGTGAAACCATACTCTTAAGACAGTTGAGTTCGCTTGCAAAAACAAATTTATTTTCATAATGATAATAATAAAATGGTTTTTTCCCTGAACGGTCTCTCGCTATAAAAAGTTCGTTTTTTATTTTATCATGAATAACAAAAGCAAACATTCCGTCAAGGTATTGGAGGAATTGTGTTCCAAACTTTTCATATAATAATAAGAGTGTTTCAGTATCTGAAGAAGTATTACCTTCTAACTTATATTGCCTGCGTATTTCAGAATGATTATAAATTTCGCCGTTAAAAATAATAGTGTATTTGTCGCCAAGATGCATCGGCTGTTTGCCGCCGGAAATATCAAGTATAGAAAGTCTTAGGTGAAAAAAATTTACATTCCCGTTGATATACCCATTGTGTTCGTCCGGCCCGCGGTGACCCATAGTTTTGATTACATTTTCATAAGAAAAATTGGAGTTAATAGTTCCTGCAATTCCACACATTGGTATTCCTGAATTTTATGTCGTGCAAAATAATCTTAAAATTTGTGAATAGAAAAAGCAAAGCATTAAATGAAAAATGATCATATCATGTAGCAACCTGGTATAAAGGGATCTCAACATTCATAAGCGGATTAGAAGTTTGTACAGATTTCCTTGCGGATTTTTCTTTTACTTTTTCATAAATGAGAAATAAAGAAATCGTATAAAAAGGAAGACATGGAATTTTATACCTTACTAAAGTGCCAAAATTTAAGGTGCTTGCTCCCACAAACATGGCGAACACGAACGAAAACAGAAAGCAATACATAATTAGCGGATCGCCCAATACCATTTTTATAAAAGATATTAGCCCGCTCTTGAAAATTATGTATATGGTGAAAAATAATAGAATACAACTTTCCAAAGAGGCGAGGAGTTGTGAAGCTTTATGGGATTCCCAGAGAAAAGGCCTGAAATAGGTTGTAAAAACAGCAATGGGTGCAAGTTTAATAAGGCCTCTAAAAGTTCCGTCAAATTCAACGCCAAGATCAAAATTTGAATCAGCTGTTTCATTCCCATCCATAGCTTTCATTGAACCGTTGAGATGCTGAATGCTTGCTGTAATGTCTTCCACGGCGTATGCTCCTAACTCCTGATCAAAAGAATTTAAAACCTGTGTAAATCCAAACATGCAAACAAATATTAGCAAAGGCGCCAATAAATATTTAAAGAATTTATTTTTTATTCCCTGTATATTTTTAAGAATAATAAAGAGAATAAAAAAAGGAACATAAGAAATAAGAATGTATACTTTAAGAATCGCGAGCATGTATCCAAATACAAATAAAATAATTGAGTTTTTTATTATTCTCTTTTTCCGATACAATAATTCATAAAGCGCATAAGTTACCCAACCAAGAGAAGCAATGCATAAAGTGTCTTTTAAAATACCACCGCTCCAGAAAACAAAGGTTGGAAAAAACAATATTGCAATTGCAAACTTTTTATGCATGTAAGGATATTGCTCATAAAAAAAAAGAAAAAGTTTCCAAACTCCTGAAAATGCAATACAGGCAAACAGAAGGCTTATTACTGCATATTTCCCCGCTGTAATAAAAGACAAAAGTGCAACAAGCCTAACTACCATGAAATTGGCTTCCGATCTAAAATAACCGGTATTATAACGATCTTTTAAAAATGATTCATCAAAATATTTCCCCTTTTGAAAAAGCCATTCTATCCGGCCAGGATCATGAAGAATAAGGTAATAAATATTATTGCCTTCTTTTTGATATAACCCGGTAGAATCGCCGGGGGAGAGATACACACTGTACATAAAGAAGGCAATGCAACCCAATATTTTTATCCAAAATCCCTGCCGGTGATATTTTTTTAGAAGTGGATCTGTATAAGTGTTTCTGAGAGCTTTAAAAAAAAGACTCATTATTATAAGAAAAACAGGAAATAATATTAAATCACCGTAACCCATTCCCGTATAAAATTTTCAAAGTTTTTGAAATCCGGATTTTATTATGCTTTTTTCAATTTACCTATACCTGAAGAGTATGGTATAATGAAGTTTTTTACACTTCTAATCTGGTTAAAAAAATAATTGCCAGGCCTATAAGATGAAGAAGTTGAAACTTTTTGTAAAATAAAAGATGGAGTTGCTTCAAAGTTATTGGCAAAGGCGTCCGCCATGGGCCACATAATAAATCCAAGTTTTTTGAATTTATTAGTTTTTTGAAAAACAATTATTGTTGCTGCAAAAGCTGTTAGAAAACCTAAGTACATAATTATAGCGACCGCAAAATTTTTACTGAATTTAGATATTAAAATAAAAAACCGGTTACGTATATAAAAATACATTTTCCAATTAGTTGCTAAGTTCCAGTCATTTTTATATGAGAAAGCAGAAGCAGGATGGTAATGAATACTATTCGCTTTTGTATAATAAGGTATTTTATTTTTGCCAATAATGCGATGAAAGTATTCTGTTTCATCTCCCCATATGAAAAGTTCTTTCCTTGGCAAACCTACTTTTTCAATTATTTTTTTGTGAAGCAATGTTCCGTTAAATGGGTGAGCAAAATTTTTAATAACCGGATATTTTACTTCCTCAATACTGGAATAATTACCGGTTTTCCAGACAAAGCTTTTTTTATCTTCTTTATTAATAACCGCACAATTGCGTAAACACAATTCTTTGCTATCCCCTTCTAAAAGTTTTTCGAGAGCATCCTCCTTCGGATATCCATCATCATCCATCAACCATATCCAATCAAGCCCTTTTTCGTAGGCCAATTTAATACCAGTATTGAACCCACCACCGGAACCTAAATTGCTTTGTGTGACAAATTCAATATCAGTTTGTTCCTGGAGCCAGCTTTCGGTGTTGTCGTTACTTCCATTGTTGACGACAAGAATCTGATCTATACGCCTGGTTTGGTTTCTTAATGCCGTAATACACTCGGATAACAACTTCTTCCTGTTATACGTTACTATTACAGCAATGACCTTTTCCATAGTGTTTGGAATTTTAGTTTTCAAAAAATACCTGATAACTAATACCTAACGCTATTGAACGAAAAGTTATTGTAAAAAAAAGAGATTTCTAATAAACTCAGATTTCTATATTTGGGAAAACCGGGAGTGATTTATTTGACAGGAAAGCGGCAAAAAAAACACTGGAAAAATCCAGTGCTTCTCCTATTACATGATGCATATCCATATAACGATAAGTAGCCAATCTTCCCAGGAAGGAAACATTCTGAAGAGAATTTGCTTTAGCCCTGTATTTATCAAGAAGTACTTTGTCAGTTTTCAATCTTTTAGGATAATATGGAATATCTTTCTCACCAGTTTCCTTGCTAAATTCCTTAAATATTATTGTTCTTGCGTGTTGTTCCCAGGGGGTAAAATGTTTATGTTCTGTAATACGTGTAAAGGGAATATTTTCATCGCAATAATTCATTTGGGTGACTCCCTGGTAATCGCCCCGGTGAATTGACGCTTCAAAGGTGACGGTCCTATATCCAAGTCTTCCAAACTCAAAATTAAAATAAGCATCAATTGGGCCGGTATAAAATATGTGATCGTACTCATTGAAGGATTCTCCGGAATAGAATTTTTTATTTAGATGCAATTTTATAGACGGGTGTGCCAATAATTTTTCAATCAAATCGGTATAACCTTCCACAGGGATTCCCGTAAAAATATTATTATGATAGTTGTCGTCGTAGTTAAACCTTACGGGAATTCTTTTTAAAATTGAAGCAGGTAATTCCGTGGGTTCGCAACCCCATTGTTTTTTAGTATACCCATAAAAAAAAGCATTATACAACTCTTTACCAATAAAATAATGGGCCTGCTCTTCAAAATTTTGAGGCTCAGAAATATTTTTATCGCCGAGTGTATCCAGAAATTCTTTTGCCGTTTGAGGAGAAAAGGTTTTATTAAAGAATTGATTTAGGGTTTGGAGATTCACAGGTAGCGGATATACCTTACCGTTATGCATCGCTTTTACACGGTGTACATACGGCCTGAATTCGGTAAATGAATTTACATATTGCCATATTTCCTTTTTGTCAGTATTAAAAATATGGGGGCCATATTTATGAACCATGATATTAGTTTCCTTATCTCTCTCAGTAAAACAATTCCCTCCAATATGGTTTCTTTCGTCCCAAACTTCGATGCTGCAGTCAATTTTTCCAACTAATTCACGCGCCAATACAGCTCCTGAAAAGCCAGCCCCAACAATTAAAAACCTTGATGACATAATTTTATTTTAATAGTCAAAAATTTAATGATTTTATCTTAGAACGTAATTATAGACTTTTAAATATTTCTGAACAGCATTTTCCAGTGAGTAGAATTTTTCGGCAGCTTCCCTGATTTTTTTTGAATCAAAATTGGCGGCATTTAATATTCCAGGATAATTAACATAATTTTCTTTGCTTAAATTTTCAACAATAATTCCTGAATTGAATTTTTCAACAATCGAATCCACATCACCTACGCCTGAATTTGTAATAACAGGGATACCCATGGCCATTATTTCGCCATGCTTGGTTGGCGAAGAAGATTTCTTGGAAAAACACGGCTTAATAAAAAAGATAGAAAAATTACTGAAAGAAAGAAAAAGTGGAACTTCATGGCGTTGGGCATTTTTTACAATTATTTTGTCTTTTACAATTCCGAATTTATTGGCTGTTTCCAAAATCATTGTGGGGTCATGCGGCGATATAAATAGAAACCTGGCATTAGAGATTTTATCGGATACGGCTTTACAGAATTGCATCATCTCATCCGTAAGATACCAACCTCCTATAGAGCCAAGATAGCTAATAATAAAATCGCTTTCCTTAATTTTTAATTCATTCCTTAAAACTTCTTTTTGTTGATTATTTATTTTATCCGGATTAAAAAGATCCATATCTACGCTGCAGGGAATTACCTCAAGAATAACCTCTTTTTTAAAATATGGCAATTGTTTTATAATTTTTTCGGCCGCGAAAGTAAGGCATACCATTCCATCGCTGATCTTAATTTCTTCTTCCTCTTTTATTTTGAAATAGTTATAAATTTTTCTATAAAAAAAATTATTGTAATTCCACATTCCGCCTTCAATTCTGCTGTCAGCATAAAATTCCCTTATGTCATGCAAAAATTTAACGCCTAACTTTCTTTTCATCCAAACTCCGATTAATCCCGGAATACCTGGTCTTGTATGCACCATGTCAAATTTCTCAATGGAATGTAATTGCTTTGCTTTTCTTTTCAACATCATTACATCGTATACTGATGACAATACCGGGGGCTTTTTATGATACATTATTGGAACCCATTTTATTTGGTACGGCTCTAATATTTTTTTGACGTATTCTTTATGCAAGGCAAATTTTTCAGGCTTCTCACAACTTAATATAGTAAACTGATAATCATATTTTGTAAGGCCTGCCAAATAAGGAATAACCTGGCTTTGGCCGAGCGGATCCGTCATTCCATCATAAGAAATAAAAAGTATATTTTTTGTAGCCGGCATATTATGTATTATTTTCCTCAAGCCACCAATGCAATATTATTATTACCCAAAGCTTGTTAAACAAATGATCAGATCCTCTTTTATATTCTTTTCTTAATTTTTCAACTATGGGATAGTGTAAAAGATTGTGGCGTTCAATTATTTCGCTGGAAGTGTATTTTTCTAACAAATAATTGAGATCGGTTTTTAGCCATTTGTTTAACGGGATACTAAAACCTTGCTTTGGCCTTTCAAAAATTTGCCGGGGCACATAATCATACAATATTTCTTTTAAAATATACTTCATTACTTTGCTTTTCATCCTTAACTCACAGTCAAGGTTAAACGCATATTCAACAATTCTATAGTCAAGTAAAGGGACTCTTGTTTCTAATGAATAATGCATAGAAGCCCTGTCAACTTTTACAAGAAGATCATCGGGCAGGTAATAATTAAAATCCCAGACGGATTGCTGTTCTTCTTCTTTTAATTTTCTCGCAAAAGCTTTATTTGAATTTATTTTTTCAAAATTGAATTTTTCATTTATTAAAATATCATCTAATTCCTTTTCCTTAAAAAAATATTGTTCCTGTGAAAAGATGTGACTCTTAATATTTTTTTTATTGCTATAATCAAACAGGTTACCTGCACGTTTGTATCGATCATTCATTAATTTTGAAGCAGCAGATAGCCCTTTCCTGGCGGGCGATACCCAATTTTCTGAAAGTCGTTTCGCCCACACATACATGCCATAGCCCATAAATAATTCATCCCCTCCGTCACCGCTGAGCGCCACGGTTACGTGTTTTTTTGCAAGCCGGCTTACCATCATTGTTGGCAAAGCGGAGGAATCTGCAAAAGGTTCATCATAGAGAGGTAAGATACAATCAATCAGTTCAAGCACTTCCTTTTCTTTAACGCCGAATTCATGATGTTGCGTTTGTAAATGTGCTGCCACCTGCCTTGCATATTTCGATTCATTAAATTTTCCATCATCAATTGCTATACTAAATGAATTTATTTTTTTATTGCTTACTTTGGCGGCTATTGCAGTCACAAGACTACTGTCAATTCCCCCGCTTAAAAAAGTGCCGATAGGCACATCGCTTATTAATTGTTTTTCTACAGAATCGAATAATAAACCGGTTAATGCTTTTTTGGCAGTTCCTTCGTCTATAATTGATTTTTTTTCAATAGCAGACTCCAGGTTCCAGAATGGAGTAATGCCACAATTTGCGTTTGCAAAACTTTTAATGTTTAAATCAGTTTGTAAATAATTTGCTGCAGGAAATTTTTCTACCTGATTATAAATTGTAAGCGGGTGCGGTATGAAGCCAAGGTGTAAAAAATAAGGTATGACATTTTTATTTATGGATAATTGATTTTTATTTATTGCTTTAATAACTTTCAATTCTGATGCGAAAATGAAATTAGTTTCGTCATAATATAGAAACAAAGGTTTTATACCAGTGTGATCTCTGCATAATGTTAGTTGCTTTTCTTGCAAATCATAAATTGCCAAAGCAAACATTCCATTAAAGTTTTTAAAACAACCGACACCTTGCTCTGCAAATAATTCTAATATTACTTCAGTATCAGAAGTTGTTTTTAAAGAAGCACCTTTATTTTTAAGTTGGAGTTTTAATTCGTTAAAATTATAAACTTCGCCATTGTATGAGATGACATATCTTCCATCTGAAGAAAACATTGGCTGATCTGCTGATGTGGAAAGGTCTAAAATAGATAACCGCCTGTGACCTAATCCGAGTCTTTCATCATCATTAAAATAAAATCCTTCAGCATTTGGGCCACGGTGTTGCATTAAGCCGGAAGCTT
>CBIGQT010000018.1:0-14271 GCA_966191655.1 uncultured Ginsengibacter sp. | reverse complement strand
CACCCCTCTTGATTTTACAAATAATTCAAAACCTTATATACCGGAGGAGACCATAGTTTCCTGGGACTGGAACTTTAGTGACGGTTCCCTACATGACAGCACCGCTCAGCCGGAGCCACACGAATATTCAAACCCGGGAACGTATAATGTAAAGCTGACTGCTAAAGATATAAATGGATGCACAGATGTATTCACTAAAATTGTCGCTGTAGGTGATAATGGATTTGTATATGTTCTTCCTAAATCAGATACTTTATGTTCGGGACAATCCAAGATGTTGATTGCATACCAGAACGATTCGCTGATGTGGTCCCCGGCCAGCTTTGTCTCATGCCCAACCTGCGATACTGTCATGGTAAATCCAACCAGAACCACTATGTTTTATGCAACATCTACCAATTCATTTGGATGCACAGCGACAGATAGCGCTTTAGTCAGAGTTTATTTGCCTTTCACTGCTTCAACACCGACAGCCGATTTATACATTTGCCCCAATGAAAGTGTGCAATTAGATGTTACTCCACCTTTTTACGAGATAATGTGGAATCCGCCAACTGGATTGTCCGACCCAAATATATATTCTCCAGTGGCTTCGCCTGCAGTGAGTACTACTTATACTGCGACACTGAGTGATTCAGTTGGATGTTTTAGCAGCAGTGTTGATATAAATGTACATCTGAAATCACCTCCCACGGTAGATGCTGGTCCGGATAAATTCTATCCTTTTTATTCTTCCTTTACTATTTCTCCTATTTATAGCAGTAATGTAGTTTCATATTTATGGTCGCCCGCTAAAGATCTTAATTGCACAACTTGTGCTAACCCGTCAGGTATTATTACTGAAACACAAACCTATACTATTGCAGTTACTTCCGATAGTGGATGCGTGGCAAAGGATCAAATCACGATTTACGTTGAATGTAAAGATGCAAACTTGCTGCTTCCCACAGCTTTTACTCCCAATGATGATAATATTAATGATGTTTTTTATCCTTTAACACGCGGCATTAAAACTATTTTAAACTTTTCAATTTATAACCGGCAGGGGCAACTCGTATTTCATAACAAAAATTTTCCGCCTAACAACAAATCGTATGGATGGGATGGCAGAGTAAAGGGTGAGCCTAATTCTACGGCAGTATTTGTTTATATAATAGAAGCTCTGTGCGATACCAACGAAAGGATTGCCAAAAAAGGAAGTTTTGTATTAATAAAATAAAAAAAATAATTTTTGTCTTATTAAGTGTCAACAATATCATTTTTATGGCATTTTATCCTGAAAATATTTCAGGATTTCTACAATAATTCCCAATGGCATTTTTTTTGTGTTTTAATAATGGTTAATTAAATTTTTTAACTATTTAAAAAGGAGGTAAATCATGACACTCGTAAAAAGAAATGGCAGGTCCGAAATTATGCCTTCCATCTGGAATAATTTATTTGATACTGATTTATTTAATTGGAACAACAACTTTGTAGATTCAAGAAACAGTATTCCTGCCGTAAATATTAAAGAAACGCCAGATAGCTTTTTAGTTGAAATGGCTGCTCCGGGTATGGAAAAAAAGGACTTTAAAATTGAAATTGATGGTTCTGCACTTACGATAAGTTCAGAAAAACAAAATGAATCAGAGAGTAATGAAGGTGAAAATTATAGCAGAAGAGAATTCAGCTATCAATCATTTTATCGCACTTTTCATTTACCCAAAGAGGTAGTTAACGCTGATAAAATTCATGCTAAATACCAAAACGGTTTGTTACTTCTTGAAATTCCAAAGCGTGACGATGCAAAACAAAAGCCTGCAAGGCTTATTGATATTCAATGATCTTGATTTATTTTCGGAATATAAGGCTCCATAGTTTTATGAGAGCCTTTTTATTTAACGCATGTTGTAAAAAACCAAAAATGCTTTTTTATATTAAATATATATCACTGCAAAAACTAAAATAAAAGCTAGAAATTTTTTTTATGTAATTTGAGGCAATGATATTACCGGATTTTGAGGCATCTTACTGGTTTGTGATTCTCACTTTAATTTTTTTTATAATTATTACAGGCAGGTACTTTTTATTTGCGGGGATATTCTATTTAATATTTTATGTTTGGTTTTATGAAAAGTGGAAAATCCGTAAAATAAATACAAGAAAATATAAACCCGATCAGTTTAAAACAGAAATAAAATGGAGCATCGTAACTTCCCTGCTCTTTTCTATTGCGGGTACTGCCACCGTTATACTCTGGCAAAAAGGATATACTAAAGTTTATACTGATTTAAATTTGTACGGCTGGTGGTATTTGCCTATAAGTCTTATAATTTTTATGCTTTGCCACGAAACTTATTACTACTGGCTTCACCGTTGGATGCATCGTCCGGCAGTGTTTAAAATTATACATAAGGTTCATCACGACAGCAATATTTCAAGTCCTTTTACAGCGTTTTCGTTCCATCCATTGGAAGGCTTATTACAGGCAATTTTTTTACCCGTTATGCTGATGATTTTGCCCATGCATTATTATGTGATAATCATTCAACTTACCATTATGACAATCAGCAGTGTTATTAATCACCTGGATATTGAAATTTATCCTAAAAAGTTTAATGATCACTTTTTTGGGAAATGGATTATTGGCGCAACGCACCATTCATTACATCATAAGCAGTTTAAATATAACTACGGCTTATACTTTACCTTTTGGGATAAAATAAAAAAAACAGAAAGCCCTCTTTTCAAAAAATTATTTGACACAGCTATAAAAGATTAATTTTTTGGTAATTCTACTTTCATTACTTCAACTAATTTAAAAAGACTATCTTTGCAACTAATTTTTTTTAAATAACAACAATACAATGGACAACAAAACAACAGGAACTGTAAAATTTTTCAATACTGAAAAAGGATTCGGTTTCATTAAACACGATGATTCTTCAAAAGAAACATTTGTACACGCAAGCGGCTTAATTGATGAGATCAAAGAAAATGATCATGTAGAATTTGACTTGCAAAATGGACAGAAAGGCATGAATGCCGTTAATGTGAAATTAATCGGCTAGGATCGATATTTTCAACAAATTTAAAGGTGACCGATCGGTCACCTTTTTTGTTTAATTTATTTTTTAAAATGCGGGAAAAGCGCTGGAATTTTTCGCATATATGCTTTATACGATTCTCCAAATTCCATTATCAGTTTTTTTTCTTCAAATCTTAAACCTATCAATACATATATTGTTATTCCGAAAACCGAAATTAAATTATTCAGCATAGGAAAAATAAAAAACAATCCCCAGATAAATAATAAAGTGCCGAAATAAAGCGGATGCCGAACATACTTGTGAATACCATTAAGCTTTAATTCTGATGGTATTGTAGTCTTACTGGTTGAATGAATGCCACTTAGTAATTTAAAATATTTTATAGTTGACGCCATCATAATTATTAACCCGGGGCATACGAAAATTATGAATGCAACATATTTTAAAATTGAAAGTTTTATCAAAACGGGGCTGCTGAACGAGTATTGAAAATATAGAATAAGCAATAAAGTTACCGTAGCTATTATATTGTAAGCAAGCCGGTAGTATATGAAAAATTTGCCCACCAAACTTTCAAAAAGTAATTTCACCTGCGTAGCTGCAAGCAGGCTATGAATAACAAAGTATAATATCCACAAAAAAGCAAGAATCCAATGATCTAAATTCATTTTTTGAAAGTTATAAAATGTAGTACTTACAGCAAAATAATTAGCTGCCAAATAATTTTAAAATAATAAATTTTAAAACGCAATACTATATTTGCAATTCACCTAACAAAAAAATCAAATGAAAAGAAATATTCTTTTTGCAGTTATTATCTTGTTCGCTACGGAAAGCTGTTCTCATAAAATGTCTGCAACCACATCAACAAAAACAATGCCGGCTCAGGAAGAAAGCAAGCCTGCTGTAAACCTTATCAAGGGCCAAAAGTATGTTGTAGAAAGTAAAGTAACTACAAGTAGCGCTTCTGAAATGCAGGGTCAGTCAATGGAAACAAGTGCAGATGTAACTTCAGTTTATAACATTGAAGTAAATGATATTAAGGATAATAACTATAATATGACAAACAAGCTCGGCGCCATTAAAATGAATATGACAACTATGGGGCAAAATATAAATTTTGATTCTGATAAAAAAGAAGATATGGATGGCCAAATGGGAAGCTCTTTAAAAGATTATATAAATCATCCCAATACAGTGGTAATGGATAAATCTGGTAACATAATTCTTGCAGACAAAACAGATTCCGCAAAAAAAGAAGAAGCACAAAGTCCCACTCAAATGATCATTAAGCAAATGGGAGATCCGGAACAAATGGGCTACGGCGCAAAACTAGCATTTGTTCCCATTTCAAAAAAAGTAAAAGCTGGCGATACCTGGCAGGATTCTACTTCAGAAGATGGTGTAACAAAAGTGACCAATTATGTTGTTAAAGATGTAACGGGTAATACTGCAACTTTGTCAATTTCAGGAACTGAAAACAGGGATACAAAAATGGAAATGCAGGGAATGGAAATCAATACAAAAACGAATGGAAAACTTTCGGGAGAAGAAACTGTTGATATTAATACAGGTGTTATATTACAAAATAATTCAACAATAGATGCATCCGGAAATATTAGTGTTATGGGACAGGAAATTCCTACAAAAGTTAAAGCCACCACAGTAACAACTGTAAAACCGATGTAAATAATTGTAAACAAAAAAAATCTCCGCTAAGTAAAAAATGCCGGATTTTTATTTTAAATTAAAATCCTGACTGATCTGCTGCTGAAATTTTATTGTTCCCTTTTTGCTGTACAAATAAAACAACAGACATATTTTTTAAATCGGATGATGAGGGAATGTCTATTACAGAAGTATTATTGCCATTTTCTACTTTCTTAATTGTTTTAAAATTCCTTACAACATTATAATTTGTTAGTGTAACTCCTCCATTCTCCCCGGCTTTTATATCGGTAGTTGTTTTCTTTTCAACAAGTGCAATATTCAAAACTGAATTACCAGTATTTCCTGATGCATCAAATTTTATATTTGCTGTACCATTCTCAATCTTTACATTTTTAATAGAAAGAGCAGCATCAGACGGCACCGAAAGAACTTTAGTAATTGCAGCAGAAATTTTTCCTTCATCACTTCCAATCATTTCAGTTTGTCCATTAATTACGAGTTGTGGTGTATACACATCTGCATGTAGTGCCGATGCATAATCGTATTGCCGCTGTGTATATTCTTTGGAGCTAAAAGGATCTTTCCACCCTAAACGATTCCAGTAATCAACATGAAAAGAAAGAACAATTACATTCTCTTTTGAAGTATAAGTTCCCAAAAGCCTATCTGCCGGCGGACAACTTGAACATCCCTGGGAAGTAAATAATTCAAGAACAGCGATGCTCTTATTATCTGATGTTGAAATACTTCTTTTAGAATTAACACCATCTTTATCTTTTAAGCTTGAAAAAGACGTACAAAACCACAAAGCGAAAAGAGAAACGGATAAAAAAATTAAATAGAGAAATTTTTTCATAAAATTATTTATTAAAATTACGTGACATGCTTTCCCGGAGTTTCAGGTTGAAATGGTTTTAACTTTTAAAAAACATTTTTTCGCTTATTGGGTCTTTTATTTCACTATTACTAAAGCCCTTTTTCTTGTGCATCATCACCGGTTTTCAGCCGACCTTACTCGCAGGAGAAATTTGCAAAGTCTTTCTATATAGATTCAGAATGGGTGTGTCCTTTACTTCTTACCTCTGCATTTTTCTTTTTTTTACTTTTATAAGAACTGCATTTATAAGAATTAACATCGAAAAGGTAATAAAATTTTATATAATTATCGTTTTGTAATGATTCAGTTTTAGTAACGGCAGATCTTGAATTAGACGCTGCATGGGCTTATAGAATAGATGCTATCCTACTAGGGTATCTTAAATCGTCATAGGAAATAGGAGTTTCATTTTCTTCTTCACCATTATTTTAAGTAACGGTAAGGCATACATGCAGTATGTTTACCAGGAATTTTAAACAGATAAAATGCTTACGGGCTGTAACTTCCTGTAAAAAAAGGCAAGCAAAAAACATACAGTACTGATAATAAACCAAAGCATCTTATATCCCGAATGCTCTGCAACCAACGAACCCGCATAAGGGCCAACAGTTTGCGCCGAAGCCCATGCAACACTATATAACGCCGCATATTGACCGCGGTTGTTTTGCACGGTTCTTCCTATCCAATAGGCATTCATAAATGGCATGGCGAGTATTTCACCAAAGGTTAAAATTAACATTGATAATAAAGCAATCATTCCATAGTTTGCTGCAGGCAAATTCAATAATAAAAATGCAACCGATACCAGCAATACTCCACCTGAAATAAAATGAAGTGAAGGCCGTCTTCCCTCTAAAGTAAAAATTATCAGCATCTCAAATACCGCAATTATCAATCCGTTTAGCGCCATAATAAATCCGATAAACAAGACGCTCAAATGAAAATTCTCTTTAAAAAAAACAGGGATGGTAGTGAATAGCTGGAAGAAACAAAGCGCAAATAAAAAGACTAAAAAAATAAAAGAAAGATAAGTGCGGTCTTTATATGCTGAATTTTTAATTTCTGTATTTTTTTTCTTTTTTACTTCTGTAGCAGAATTTCGTTTAGGCGATAGCGTTATATACAGCAGGCAGGCCGCCAGCAGGTTCGTAATTCCATCTACCCAAAACAATAAGTTATAATTAAAGCTCGCAATAATCCCTCCTAAAGCTCCACCGGCAGCCCATCCAAGATTTATAGCGAGCCTGTTAAGTGAATAAGATCTTGTTCTGTTTTCTTCTTTACTATAGTGTGCAATGGCAACGGTATTAGCAGGACGAAAAGATTCATTGAATATGGCAAGAATGAAAGTACAAATGCAAATGCCTGTATAAGAATGTACCTGGCCCAGGATAATAAACATGGCGCCGCCAAATATAAGTGCAAATAGTTGTACATAATAATAACCAATTGTATCAACTAATTTGCCCCCTGTTAGTGAACCCATAATAGCGCCCAGGCCAAAAAGGCTCATAACAAAACCTGCTTTGCCAATACTAACACCATAATGCTGTGTAAGATACATTGTCATAAATGGAATAACCATGGTGCCGCTCCTGTTTACAACCATAACGAGCGAAAGCCACCAGGTACCCGGCGATAATCCACCATAAGCTTTTTTATAAAGAGAAAGTGCTTTGCCAATCATAACATTGACAAATATACCAGATACTAATGCAATTCCTGCTGCATTAAAGGAGCCAGGAGTGCACTCCATTTTTCATACTGAATGGCAGAAGGATGCAACCCATCTCCTGCCACAAGTTGTGAATTATACTTAGCTTCTCTTGAAATAGGTGTTACATCAACATAATGAGATCCTGCTGCTAAAGAGATA
This sequence comes from uncultured Ginsengibacter sp., assembly GCA_966191655.1. Taxonomy (GTDB): domain Bacteria; phylum Bacteroidota; class Bacteroidia; order Chitinophagales; family Chitinophagaceae; genus Ginsengibacter. The sequence goes on along the minus strand of CBIGQT010000018.1, from coordinate 6,815 downwards.
GTTTTATTGGCGGCATTAAATTCATCAATCTCTCTTGCAATTTGTGCCGTATCTCCGCCCGCAGCAAAAGGAGTTGCACTATAATCCGGAATGGAAAGAACAAAAACATGATTTTTGTTATTACCTGCATACGTAATTGCCTTGCTTAATAATTCTGCAAATTCATTTTTATATTCATCAAGACTCCTTTGCTGGTATTGATTATTTACGCCGATAAGGAGAGATACAACTGAATAATTTTTTTTTATTGAATTATTGTTTAAAGCATTTAGGAGGTCGCTGGTTGTCCATCCGGTAACTGCAATGATATCAGGGTCTTTAATCTGAATGTTGTTGTGCCTTAATAAGTATTCAGTTTGCACCGGGAACCTTTCTGATTCAGCAACTGATTCGCCTATTGTATAAGAATCACCAAAAGCTAAATATATTTTAGCTGTGTAAAATGAAAATAGAATTATAATTAAGATTTTATTTTTATTAAAAAAAAAAAAAAAAAAAAAAAAAAGAAATAAAACAGTAAGAATTTTTTTCATAATAATATTAAAGGATTTTTAAAATATTATTTACGAAAGAAATTTATCTGCAGATGCAATAAGAATGTAAAGAAAACCTAAAACTTTATCTGAAGACTTTTAAGAATTATGCATACAAAATCTCATAATATTCATTCGCCATCCGGTTGCTGTCGAATGCAAACTGAACATCTCTCATTCCGTTTTTCATAATTTGTCTCCAGGTATCATATTCATGATAATAAATAGGCAAAATTTCGTTTTCTAAAATCTCATATAACTTATTCAAGTCATAATTATCCTGTTCTTCTACATGCATATTCATATAGTCTGCCGGTGGAACTACGAAACCATTGTTCCCGTTATTAATAAATTCACAAATCCATCCGTCATTAGTACTAAGATTCACAGCTCCATTCATTGCTGCTGTCATTCCACTGGTGCCGCTTGCTTCTCTTGGTACCCGTGGATTATTTAACCACACATCAGCAGATTGTTTCAGGCGTTTACTAAGCGTGAGCTCATAGCCGGTACACACCGCTACATTTTTGTATTGCTTACTTAAGTGTACTAAATGATTAAAATCTGTTATCGCAGGAAAATCTAACGGATAAGGCTTTCCTGCCCATATTATCTGGATTGGATATTTTTCATTATTTAGCAATGCTTCAAATCGTGTATGGTCCCTCGTTAGTAACTCCGCTCTTTTATAACCTGCAAACCTTCTTGCCCAAACAATCGTAAGAACATTTGGATTCATAATTTTACCCGTTTGATCGGCAACAATTTCAAACGCTCTTTTTTTAAGATATTTTTTTCTGTCATCAAACCAACTGTCATTCCCTTCCTCTTTGGCTCTGTATAACTGCTTGTCAGCCCAATAGTGCCAGTTCTGGGCATTGGTAATCGATTTTATTTCACAAATGCCTTCATACTTTTTCCACATTTGCCTGCTTACCTCACCATGAAGTTGCGACACTCCGTTAGCAAGATGCGCAAAGCGCAACGCAGCCAGTGAATGATTAAAAAGATCGTCTGTCATACCAGTTAATTCTCTTACCTTGTCCAAAGGCATTCCATAGAAATAACTCATTTTCTCGCAAAGAAAAATATCATGCTTTTCATTACCAGCTTCTTCGGGGGTATGCGTTGTAAATACCAGTCGCTTTTTTATCTCTTCCTTATTCCCAAATTTTTTAAACAAATAAAATACTGAACTTACCGCATGTGCTTCATTAAGATGATACAGATCAGGATTGAAATTTAATTCATCAATTAACTTAGCGCCGCCTATGCCCAATAAAATAAATTGCGCAATTTTAGTGGCTATATTACCGTCATATAACCTGTTCGTAATGGTTTGAGATACATAATCATTTTCCGGGACATCAGTACTTAGTAAAAAAAGCGGTGCCGTATTAAATGTTTTTGGATTCAGATACCAAACTTTAACCCATACCTGGTGATCGTGAATGGGGATCTGATACATCATGCCTGTATCTTCAAGAAAATTATAAATTTTATCGATCCAGACAACGTTTAATGTCTGGTCTGCATTTCTTGCCTGGTCGTAGTATCCTTGTTTCCAGAGTATGCCAATCCCGATTAAATTTTGCTTTAACTCATAAGCACTGCGCAAATGAGAACCGGATAAAAACCCCAATCCTCCACTATATATTTTTAAAGGCTGATGAATTGCAAACTCCATCGAGAAATAAGCAACCTTTTTAGCATATCGGTGTTCAGTTTCATAAGGGACTACATAATTTCTAAAACTCATATTTAACCAGATCGAATTTATTGAGGGCGCAAGATAAAAGTAAAATTCTACAAATTGAATGATTAAAGCAATTTAATGTGTAATGTGTACACACGAATATAAACGTGAAACATTTATAAATGTTTTATTTAACAATATAAACCATAAAAAATAAATTAAAGTTATATACTGAACCTGCTATTTCTATTGCTTCGTTTGCACTCAGCAAACAAATATGTCGCTTTATTCACTAAAATTTTTAGAAGAATTATGAGATTTAATTTTTAGATTTGTCTAAAATTTTTTTTAAATAACATGAAACTATCACAGAGTGAAGAAAATTATATAAAAAGTATCTATAATCTTCAGTCGAAAACAGAGAAAGTTAATACCAATTCTTTGGCTGCTTTTCTTGATACAAGCGCTGCTTCTATTACAGACATGCTAAAAAAATTAAAATCAAAGAATCTGCTTGAATATAAAAAGTATTATGGGTTCAGGTTAAATAGCGCTGGTAATAAACAAGCGCTTAAGATAATAAGAAGGCATCGCTTATGGGAATTTTTTTTAGTGTCAAAACTGGATATGGAATGGGAAAAGATTCACGATATCGCTGAAGAACTTGAGCATGTAAGCAGTATAGAATTAATAGAAAAACTTGATTATTTTCTTGGGAGCCCAAAAATAGATCCTCATGGCGATCCTATTCCCGATGAGAAAGGCGTAATGCCTTTTCTTCAGCAAATTGATTTAAAAGATATGTCATTAAAAAAAAATGCTATTGTAAGTTTCAGAGTCCGCAAATGATGGAGATGCTAAACCACTATGGAATAAAAATAGGGTCACCAATAAAGGTGTTGAAATCTTTTGTATTTGATGGGTCACTCCAGGTTAAAATTGCCAGGCAGCCAGAGTGCAATATCAGTGGGATGGCTGCACAAAATATTTTCGTTTATGATAATTGAGAAAAATATACAAGGTAACTCGTTAAGCGAAGTGCACGGAACTATTGATACAAAAAAAACTTTCGGGTGGAAAAAAATATTTTCTTTTCTTGGACCGGCTTACCTTATCAGTGTGGGTTATATGGACCCGGGCAACTGGGCTACCGATCTGCAGGGAGGAAGCAAATTTGGATACTCACTTATTTGGGTGCTTCTTATGAGCAATCTTATGGCTTTGTTGTTACAGGGTTTATCTGCCAGGCTTGGCATAGTAAGAGGAAGAGACCTGGCACAGGCTAACAGGGAAGCTTACCCGAAAATAGTAAATTTTATATTATATATTCTTGCAGAAATTGCCATAGCGGCCTGTGATCTCGCAGAAGTGCTGGGAATGGCTATAGGCATACAGTTACTCACTGGACTGCCGCTCGTTTGGGGAGTTTGCTTTACCGTGCTTGATACTTTTTTATTGTTATACCTGCAGCGGCTTGGCATTAGGAAAATGGAAGCGTTTATTATCACACTTGTAGGCATAATTGCTATTGCATTTTTAATTCAGATTCTAATAGCGAAACCAGGCGTAGGTGAAATTGCCACCGGGTTTATACCACATATTAAAAACAAGGAAGCCTTATACATTGCTATTGGAATTATCGGCGCAACAGTAATGCCTCACAATCTTTACTTACATTCTGCACTTGTGCAAACAAGAAAAATTGAGCGTAGTGAAAAAGGCATAAGGCAGGCCATTAAATATAATCGCATTGACAGTACCGTTGCATTGAACCTGGCATTTTTTGTAAATGCGGCAATACTTATAGTTGCTGCAACAGTATTTTTTAAAACAGGTAATTCGCAGGTTGCAGAAATACATGAGGCTTACCGGCTTCTCCCCGGCTTTTTGGGAAACCTGGCGCCTACATTATTTGCTATAGCTCTTATTGCAGCGGGTCAAAGCTCAACTATTACAGGAACACTCGCAGGCCAAATCGTTATGGAAGGTTATTTAAGTCTTCGAATTAATCCATGGTTAAGAAGATTGATAACAAGGCTGCTGGCAATTATTCCAGCCTTGATCGTAATACTGATTTATGGCGATCAGCAGGTGGATTCGTTACTTATTTTGAGCCAGGTTATTTTGAGTCTTCAGCTTGGTTTTGCTATTATTCCTTTAATACATTTCGTAAGTGATAAATCAAAAATGGGAAATTTTGTCATAAATCCTCTTACAAAAATAATAGCCTGGCTTATTGCAGCAGTGCTTATCTGGTTAAATGTTCAAATGCTTGTAAGCCAGTCAGGGCCGGTATTTGAAGACGGCTCAATCATTCCAAAAATTATAATTATTGCAAGCGCTTTATTTTTTTCTATTCTACTTTTATATATAATTGTTGAACCGGTAATAACAAAAAGAAAACTGGCAGCTTCTATTAAAATACATCCCGAAATGGAAAACATTATTCTTGACATCCCTGAGTATAACAGGATTGCTATAGCGCTTGATTTTTCTGAAAATGATAAAAAATTAATCAGTTATGCAATAGGCCAGGGAAATGTAAAAACTAAATTTATATTGCTTCATATTGTTGAAAGCGCTTCAGCAAAATTATGGGGAAGCCAGAGTGATGATTATGAAACAAGAAAGGATCAGGCGCAATTGGATGGTTATGTTGACCAGTTAAAAGAAAAAGGATTTAGTGCAACAAGCCTTCTTGGATATAAAAACCGTGCAAAAGAAATTGTAAGACTTGTAAAAGAAAGTAATGCCGATATGCTGGTAGTTGGCGCTCATGGCCATGCAGGTATTAAAGATTTAATTTATGGCCAAACAGTTAACTCTGTAAGGCATGAACTTAAGATACCGATACTTATGGTTAATTTAAAAGATGAAAAAAATTCCTGAAGGTGAAAAAATTAGTCTTTAATAACAACACTTTGCTTGATCTTTAATATTTCTGCGGCAATTTTATCATTCCATTCCAATTGCTTTTCAACATTAATACTATGATTGGTTTCTTTATCATATAACTGTTGGGTATCTAAATCTTCCTGGTAGACTTTGTCGAAAATAGAACTCAGTAAGGCACTATAATTTTGTTTGGTAAAATGAGCTTTCTGAAGTTCATTAATAAACTTTTCTGAACCAATTCTTGTAATATCAAAATGATGTTGCTCATGCAACAAATGATAATCAGAATTTATTTCGGGCTTTTTCCATGAATCACTTTTTGTAAAAAAAGTATACACCCCAATGTTGAGATAAATATTTGTTCCATCAAAATTGATTTGAGAATCAAATGCAAAACCGGATGCAGTAACTGCACCCCCAAAATAATTTTGGTCAGGCTTTCCCTGAAAATCGCTCCATTTCAGGTTCCTGTTAAAGTCATAGTAAATAGTATCACTTGTTGCGGAAGCTTTTCTATTTTCCATAAATGCATGCAGAATTACTTTCTGTGCAGTACATTTAATTGTTGTTGTAAAACAAATCAATAAAAGAAACGAAATTTTATAGCGCATTATCAAATGTAAATATGTTACAAAAATCTTTTGTAGCCCTGAAATAAAAAGTTAAAACCTGAAAACTATTCTCCTTGATTTTGAGGATTATTGAAAATTATTTCAAATCAAAATTAATTTGAAAATCCTTCAATAAAAGTGGATTATCCTGCGTTATTGTATATTCTGCTTATCTGAATGATAAAAAAATAACTAAATTGTTTTCTCTTTACCATTATCAATTTTGAAAAACTAACATGAATTCTTTATTTGCGGATATATCCCACCTCGAAAACTCATCAGAATTTTTGTGCGGTTTAACGGATATTGATTTTCGCTTTTTACACACGAACCGTTTGTTTCAGGAACAATTTGGCTTAGGCCCCGAAAACTGGAAAGGACGCCCATTTACGGATGTGATCCGCACGTTTCAAATGGAAAAATTTCTGCAGGCGAATAATGAATGTATCAATAACCCTGACAAAACAATTTGCATTGAAATACAGACCACAACCACCACAAATGAAAATTGGTTTAGATGGGAACTAAGTGCTATTCTTAATAAAGAAAAGAACGTGGAAGGAATTCGTTTTTTAGGCACCGATATTACTAAACAAAAAAAAGCAGAACAAACGTTATTACAACAGGCCATTTTGCTCGATAATATTTCGGATGCCATTATTTCAGCAGATCATAATTTTTGTATTAAGAGCTGGAATCTTAAAGCAGAAATGATGTTTAATTTGAAATATGAAAAAGAAAACGATAATTCTTTACATTCAATAAGCAAAATTGATTTCATTAGTGATTCAGAAAATAATTTTAAAACAAAGGTATCTACAGATGGCTTTTGGAATGGAGATGTATTAGTAGAAAAAAATAATGGAACAAAATTCTACTTGCAAACCATGGTTAATGCCATTAAAGATAAAACAGGAAAAATAACGGGTTTTGTTGCAGTAATCAGGGATGTTACCAAAGAACATGAGATCAAAAACAAATTGGATTTCGAACAAAAAAAATCGCAGCTCGATTTAATAAAAGAACAACAGCAGTTTAAAACTTTTATGGAATATGCCCCGGCTCTTGCGTGGCTAAATG
>CBIGQT010000017.1:0-14291 GCA_966191655.1 uncultured Ginsengibacter sp. | reverse complement strand
TCGTGCAAGAAAGAAAATGAAACCTTCACTACTGAATCTGTGAATGATTATTTTCCACTCCAGGTTGGAAAATATATTACGTATAATCTTGATTCGACCCTTTACATAAATTTCGGACAAAAAGATACTTTGATAAGTTATCAGGTGCAGGATAGGGTAGATGCTCAAATAACAGATAATCTCGGAAGACCTGCTTATCGCATCATTCGTTATATTCGTCATGACAGTTCCCAGGATTGGATTCCGGATAATACTTTTATGGCGATACCCACAGGTACTTCTATAGAATACGTAGAAAATAACCTTCGTTTTTTAAAATTAGAAATGCCCGTTAAACAGGATTTTTCATGGAAAGGAAATTCGTACATAGATACTTACTCTATCAATTCTGCTTTGCAATACCTTGATGATTGGGATTATATTTATGATAGTATTGACGTGCCGCTTACTATTAATTCGCTTAGTTTCGACAGCACCTTAAAAGTCTTTCAAAGAGATGAGTCTGAGGGTGATGACCCGTCACTCCCAACAACACAATATGCTGATAGAACTTATGCTTTTGAAAAATATGCAAAAGGAGTTGGTTTAATTTATCGTGAATTTTTGCATTGGGAATACCAGGGGCCTGAAAGTCCTGAGTATGGTTATAAAGGTTATGGTGTAAAGCTTAGTATAATAGATCATAATTAAATTCAGGAATTAAAAGACCTGGGTTATCTGATTAATGTTTAAAGCTCCCGATTACTTCTTTTTATGAAAAAAGTTTATCTTTTATTTTTTCTCATAACTTTTTTTTCGGTAAGCGTTTCTGCACAATTTACAAAATATATAATAAGATTTAAAGACAAAGCCGGCACTCCATTTAGCATCGATAATCCATCTGCCTATTTATCAGCAAAAGCAATTGACAGAAGAACAAGACAACATATAGCGATTGATGAAACAGATTTACCGGTTACGCCCCGCTATATTGACAGTGTTCGTTTAGCCGGCGCCGTTACTATACTTGATGAGTCAAAATGGCTCAACCAGGTTTGTATAGCAACTACCGATTCTGTGGCTTTAGTAAAAATTAATAACATGTCCTTTGTTATCGCTTCACAACCATTAATGAAGCCGGTGAGTATCCGTAGCACAACCAATAATAAATTCAATGAACAATTAAATTCGGTCACAACTTTACAAGGCGCTAACAATGTGCAGGATTTTTATAATTATGGAAATAGTTATGCTCAAATTCACATCCACGAAGGAGAATACCTTCATGATAAAGGGTTTCATGGAGAAGGCATGTCCATTGCCATTCTTGATGCTGGATTTTACCATTATTTAAGTTTACCCGCATTCGACAGTGTAAGAAATAATAACCAGGTTAAAGAAACTTACGATTATGTTGCTAACGAGTTAAGCGTAGACGAAGATTATTTTCATGGTATGATGTGTTTTTCAATAATGGCAAGTAATATTCCAGGACAATTAGTGGGAACAAGCCCAAAAGCTGATTATTATTTATACAGAACGGAAGATGCTTATACAGAATCGCCTGTTGAGGAACAATATTGGGCTGCAGCAGCCGAAAGAGCCGATAGTATTGGCATAGATGTTATCTCCACTTCGCTCGGGTATGATGAATTTGATAACCCGGTTTTCAACCACACATATGCTGATATGAACGGCAATACAACTATCGCTGCAAGAGCTGCAGATTTTGCAGCAAAAAAAGGAATAATTGTGGTGATAGCTGCAGGCAATGAAGGAACCAGTGCCTGGCATTTTATAACAACACCTGCTGATGCAGATAGTGTAGTTGCAGTCGGAGCTGTAAATACATCCGGAATTATTGGAAGCTTTAGCAGCTATGGACCTTCCAGTGACGGAAGAGTAAAGCCAGACGTAGCTTCTGTAGGTGTTGGCACTGCTTTATCATCCACTACCGGAACTATAATAACAGGAAATGGAACCTCATTTGCAACACCAAACATGGCCGGTCTTATAACTTGCCTGTGGCAAGCCTTTCCGGAGTTTACAAATATGGAAGTTATACAGGCTGTTAAAAAGAGTAGCAGCATTTACAATGCGCCCGATAACAGGATTGGATATGGCATTCCAAATTTTCGTATTGCTTACGATGATCTAAACCAACAGCGGGCATTAAGAAACATTAATACCATTTTGGGAGACGACTGGATTAAGGTTTTCCCAAATCCATTTAAAAATAATTTTAATGTTGCTATTAAACCGCAACATACTTCAAATGGGGTTTTCAAATTGTACGATGCCTCCGGAAAATTATATTTTATAAAGCAACTTCCATTACAGGCAGGACAAGACCAATTGATTCCCTTTAATAATTTACAGCCCTTACAGCGTGGAATTTATACACTTAAATTCAGTGATGGGCAAAGCAAAGAAAGTATTAAGTTGGTTGTGCAATGAGCCTACCTGTTCTTTTTGAATAAAGCTACAAACAGTGTATCGGCCTGCATTTCATAACCTTTTAAATATTCCTTTTTTAGTAAATCCAATTCATATTTTTCCCGGAAAAAAATTACATTTTCTTCATTTTCATTTTTAAAAACAGAGCAGGTAATATAAAGCAGGCGCCCATTATTTTTAAGCTGAGGTAAGGCATTTTCAATTATTTTTCTTTGCAGCGAAACATATTTTTCTATTTCATTCTGCTTAAAAAAATGTAGCTGCTCAGGAGTTCTCGTCCACGTTCCTGAACCGGTGCAGGGAACATCCGCAATTATTATATCAAATGATTCATCAATTTCAGCAGATGACTTTTCCAAATCAGCATTAATCAGCCTATACTTTTTTATACCTGCATTGCCGAAGCGGGATTTTAAATTCTCAAGAATATTTTTTCGTCTATCGGTTACCGTTAAATATATTTTTTCAAAAAGATCAAAAGCAAGAATTGATTTGCCTCCACTCCCCGCACAACAGTCCCAAATTTCTATTTCATTTTCTGATTTACGGATTAAAGGTTTTAGAAGATTTAATGTTTGTTGTGAATTATGATCCTGCACCACAACTTCTTTGTCAACATCAAGAATGGCGCTAACTTTTTCATTATTAGAGAAAGCAAGGCAATCATCGTTGATTTCTTCAAATGAAATATTTGCTGCTTTTATTTTATTATAAACAATATTTTTAAAACCTGGTCTTATTCTTATAAATAATTTTGGCTGAATTAAAAATGAAAGAGAAAACTTTTGAAAATTTATTTCTTCGCTTAGTTCGCCGGGAAATGGGAATATTTTTTCGACTTCAAATTCTTTACGAACTAAAGCAAGTTTCTCCTTTTGCGGCAATAAAACAGAAGCATTCCATTCTGGTTTAAAAAATTGAAGCAATAAGGAAAACTTATTCTCACATAAAAAGATGGCTATTAAAAACTTCTCGGATTGATTTGTATTCTCACTAACTCCAAAGCCTAAACGAAAATAATTATAACATAAGGTTGCAATTAATTTCCTGTCTTTTGAACCATGCTTTTTGTTTTGAGAAAAATACTTTTTTAGAAAAAGATGGAAAGGCTCGTTGCCCTTGTAAGAAGAAATGATAAATGAAGCATATTGAAGATACTTGTGAAAGTAATTCTCTCTTGTGATTGAAGATTTTTCTTCACCATTTTGCATCACCTTTAATTTATGTCAATCTGTTTTTGAATTAAAGCTCCAGTAACGCCTTCACGGGATCTTTTCCAAATAGAAGCTGGGCCGGGTTTTCAAGCATTTCCTTTACTCTTACCAGGAAACTAACCGATTCACGTCCATCAATAATACGATGATCATAACTCACCGCTAAATACATCATGGGTTTAATAACTACCTGCCCTTTTACAGCAACCGGGCGCTCCACAATATTATGCATTCCGAGTATGGCGCTTTGCGGAATATTAATAATTGGTGTGCTCATTAACGAACCGAAAATACCGCCGTTAGTAATTGTAAATGTTCCGCCGGTCATTTCTTCTATTGTCAGTTTGCTTTCTTTTGCTTTTGTCGCCAACTGAACAACTTCTTTTTCAATATCAGCCATGCTAAGGCTTTCAGCATTTCTTATTACAGGCACCACAAGACCTTTCGGCGATGACACGGCGATTGATATATCACAGTAATCATGATAAATAATATTATCACCATCAATACCAGCATTTACAGCCGGCCATTCCTGCAACGCAAAGCAACATGCTTTGGTAAAGAAACTCATGAAACCAAGATTTACTTCATGTTGTTTTTTGAAAATTTCTTTATACTTGCTTCTTAAATCCATGATGGCGCTCATATCCACTTCATTAAAAGTGGTAAGCATTGCTGTAGAATTTTTTGCCTCAACCAATCTGCGGCTGATAGTCCTGCGCAGGTTGCTCATTTTTTCCAACCGCTCTTCGCGGCCGAAAAGTTCTTTACCAACAGCCCTTCCCGGATTAGTGAGCGCATCCAAAACATCGTGCTTGGTAATTTTTCCGTTGGATCCCGTTGGAGTAACTTTCTTTACATCAACTTTTTTATCTGCTAAAATTGCTGCTGCAACCGGGGTTGCCTTTACATCTTTATTAATAACAGGCTCTGATTTTTCTTCCGCTTTCGTTTCCTTTTTTTCTTTTGAATCTTTTGAGGGAGTAATGGATTCTAGTTTTTTTGAATCTTTCTTTTCAGCAACATCATCTTTCGGTACAGCAGCGGGTTTTTCTGCTTTGTCATCAATTGTAGAAACAATATCACCTATTTTCAATGTGTCATTTTCTTTAGCAATCGTATGCAGAATACCCGCCTTTTCAGCATTAATTTCAAAGGTGGCTTTTTCACTTTCAAGCTCAGCAATTACTTCATCTCTATTAACCCAATCACCATCATTTTTTATCCATTTGGTAAGAGTTACTTCGTTAATACTCTCTCCAACGGAAGGCACTTTAATTTCTATCGGCATGAATTATTTTTAAGAAGTACAAACCTAAGCTAAAATGAGAAATGCGCAAAGGAGATACCATATAACGAAGCGAATTAAAAATTTGAAAAATGCGGGATAAACAATTAATGAAATTTTAAGGGAAGAGTTTTTTTTAAATTATATTACTAAACTAATTATAGCAGTCCATGTGCATACCGTAATAATAATGCTGTATTTTTTATATCGACCTGGTACATAATTTTTACAACGGGTATCTACGACATCGATGCTAATAAATAAGCTGCTGACCTATTTGGAAATTAATGAGGTCTTCTGCCATTTGCAGCGAACTCCATTACATTATTATCCGAAATCGTCCCGGTTATTTTATCACCATGCCGTTTACTCACTAAAAACTGCTTATGAATAAAAAGGACTATGATAACACGTTTAATCATATTATTTTTATAGTCAAAATAATTATTTAACTTGATAAATACATATAATAGCTATGAAAAGAACATTCCAAATGCTTGCTGTATTGATTTTGTTTTCAACAAAAGCTAAAGCGCAACTTAACAATAACGGTGCTACTATCACCATCCAAAACAATGCTTATGTAATGGTGATGGGGGATATTAAAAATGCAAGCGGCACCATCACAAATGATGGAAAAATTGAAGTGCAGGGAAACTTTACGAATGCCGGAACATACACTTCAACCGGCAATGAAGACTAGCTGATTATGACAGGCACCGGCCTGGATACTCTAACCGCCGGCAGCGCCATCATTAATTATCTTACCATTAACAAAGCAACTGCCACCGATATCGTACGGTTAGGCGGTTCTGTAACAGTTAATAAAAAACTCGACTATCTCTCAGGAGTATTCACTACTGATCCAATTTTACATCCTTCATATATTTTCACATCGCCCGTTGCTGCAGTTTATAACTTCGCTGCCGGTAAAGAAATTACTGGAAGCGTAAAAAGAACAGGATGGTCCAACGGCACCGCCGGTATTTTTAACCAACCAAATATGCAGGTTACTACTAATGGAGGAATAGTTCCAACCAGTTTTACCGTTACCATGATTCCGCAAACTGGTGGAGGCGATCCTACACAAAATGAAAGAGAGGTAAAAAGAAAATTTTTGTTTGCGCAATCAGGCGGTTCCGGGTTTACGGCTGACATCCGGTATCCATATTTAACAGGTGAATTAAATACAAACGTTGAAGCCAATATAGTGCCATGGGAGTTGATAACATCAGAATGGAATGCACGGTTAACGCCCGCAACACGCGATTTGGTAAATCATTATGTAATGACAACGGGTATTGCTGCGGCGGATCTTGCACAGGAATGGAAACTCGCCGATCCAAAATATACATTTAACGTAACGGCATATTTACGCGGCCCATGGAATGGAACTACCATGAACACAAATCTGAATTCCGGTGGTATTATTCCATTATCACAACCATACAATACAGCGCCTTTCAATTATACAGGAACAGAATCTGTTGGAAGTATTCCTAACGCAAATATTGTTGACTGGGTACTTGTTGAACATCGTAAACCTGCAACGGGATTGCCTGCCGATGCTACATCAGCAACCATTACCGGACGCCAGGCGGCGTTTCTTTTAAATAACGGAACCATTGTTAACCTTGACGGAGTAACTCCGTTATCATTTAATATAACCAAGCAGGGAGCTGCATTCATCGTTGTGAGGCATCGCAATCACCTGGGAGTTTTGAGTAATTCTATTCCTTCCAATGCTGCCGGAACTTTCGCAAATGATTATTCATCACTGGCCAATAGTTATAAAGCCAATGGCGCTTCATCTGATCCTGTGGTTTTACTTTCCGGCGGTGGTGGTAAATATGGCCTTTGGGCCGGTGATGCAAATAAAAGTGGGGTTGTAAATGCAACAGATGTAAGCGCCGTTAAATTGGCGATTGCATCTTCTTCCACGGGCTATTTGTTGACTGATTTAAACTTAAGCAACAGCATAAATGCAACAGATGTAAGTCTGGCTAAAAGCACCATCTCCTCTTCAGGTTCCGGCAGTGCGCCATCTGTTGCAAATAGTAATAATGATTTAAAGCTTAATGTCCGAACAAATATTCCTGATTTGCTCTCCAATGAATAAACAATAATAGATAAACAATATAAATTCAAAAAATTATCATGAAATATTTTTACAAAATTCAAGCAGCTACTTTCATCATTATTTTACTGCTATCTTCATTTTTATCAAATGCTCAACCGACAGCTGAATGGCGTTTGTCCAATCCCACCTATAGCAGCGTTGATCCTGATGGAGCAGGGCCTGCTGTAGGATCTGTAACCTTTACAATGCAGATTCATACGGTATCTGGAACGATTTCTAATGTTAATGATATTTCTACGGGATGGAGTTATCAGTCTGCTAATTTTATGATCCCCACAACACCTGGCTGCGCCGTGGTAAGTAACCCTGCAAATGTTACTATGTCTTCCAGCTTTCTTGGCGGTGGTTTTGCATACACTGTGGTCAATCAATGTGGTGATTTTTCCCAAACAGCAGGTGCGCAAACCTTTGATAAAAGGGCGGTTGGAACTCTTGACGGAACCAGCATAGATATCACAACCACGTGGATAGATGTATACACAGTTACATTATGGACACTTAATAATACCGGCGGGTATGTTGTTATCAATTCGAGCGAAGGAGGCTCTCCCGGAGAATTTACTACTTATGCTATTGCAGATAATTTAGCCAACGAATATGCGGCAAATTCATTAACTTTTGATACGCCTCTTTTGTTAGGACCAGGAGTATTGCCTGTTCTCTTTACAAAATTTGAAGCGGGCTGTACAAATAACGGAGCTATTATCAGCTGGTCAACGGGGTCAGAATTTAATTCAAATTACTTTGAATTACAACGCAGCGAAAACGGAAACGACTGGACTTCAGTAAATACCATTAAGGCAGCAGGCAACAGTTCAACGGCTCATACTTATCAGTTGCCGGATTTCAGCGGAGCAAAGATGTTCTATAGAATTAAGCAAGTTGATATAAATGGAAACCCTATCTATACAAGCATTATTAAAACAAATTGCGAAGTTAAAGGACTTGACGTGGTAATATATCCCGTACCGGCAAGAGATATTTTGAATGTTGTAATAAGGTCAGATAAAGCCTTAAAAACACAATTGCAACTCACCGATGTTTCCGGCAGAACAGTAAGAAGAGTGGATGTTTCGTTAACCAATGGCAGCAATACTTTTCTGGTTGATTTGAAAGGATTAGCCAGCGGAGAATATATATTGCGGGGTAGTAATCCTGATGCGGTGTTAATCAAAAAGTTTAATATAGTCAGATAAATTTTTCTGCAATAAAATTTGAAAAATAAAACAGCCGGTATGCAAAATATACCGACTGTTTTATTTTTTATTATTAAGCCTTATCTCTATTTATAATGAGAAGGCAGTGTTCAAAATTTCTTCCTGCTCCTTAGCATGAACTTTAGAAAAACCAGAAGCGGTTGCTGCACTTGGGGGCCTGCTTATAACACCGTAGTTTATTGAAGTGAGGTTCATGCGCAAAAATGAAGCAGCCCCCATGTTCAAGGGTTCTTCCTGCGTCCAGTACCAGATCGCCTTATTATATTTTTGATACAGTTTTTCAATTTGGTTTAAAGGCAGCGGGTAAAATTGTTCCAGTCTTATTATTGCAACGTCATCTCTTCTGTCTTTTTCTTTCTTCTCTAAAAGATCAAAATAAATTTTTCCACTGCAAAACAAAACTTTTGAAATCAAATTGGCATCAGTTACCGACGAATCATCTATAACTTCTTTAAACCCGCCAGATGCAAACTCTTCAACAGCGCTGTAACTTTTTGGATGGCGTAAGTTTGCTTTTGGAGAAAAATTAATTAATGGTTTTCTGAAGGGCCAGGTAATTTGTCTTCGAAAACAATGGAATAAATTTGCAGCCGTTGTGATGTTGGTAACCACCATATTAAGTTCCGCACACATTTGTAAAAATCGCTCCATTCTGCCACTGCTGTGTTCGGGGCCCTGCCCTTCATAACCATGCGGCAATAGTAAAACAATCCCATTCATTCTCCTCCATTTTTGCTCTGAGCATGAAATAAACTGGTCCGTAATAGTCTGGGCTCCGTTAGCAAAATCACCAAACTGTGCTTCCCAGATTACGAGAGAATTGGGATTCGCCATTGAGTAACCATATTCAAAACCCAATACTGCATATTCACTTAAAAGAGAATTATAAATTCGGAAATGGCCCTGTTTATCTGAAATATGACTTAAGCGATTATAGAATTCATCTGTTTTTTCGTCTCTTAGAATAGCATGCCTATGACTAAAAGTTCCTCGTTTTACGTCCTGTCCGCTCATGCGAACATCTCTGCCGTCCTGCAAAATACTTGCATAGGAAAGTAATTCACCTGTAGCCCAATCAATCTTTCCTTCTGTTTGATAAAGTTTTACTTTATCCTGAAGTATTTTTTCAACTTTCCGCAAAGGTTCAAAACCTTCGGGAAATTTCATGATAGCATTAAACAATTTTTCAACCTCAGATTTGGAAATAGCGGTTATGGGTGACGCATTAAAATCTTCGGAAGTTGCTCTTCGTAAATTCTGCCACCACAATTCAGGCGTTTGATATTTATAGGGCAAAGGGTTTTGCTTTATTTCGTCTAACCGTTCCTGTAAGTCGCTCCAGAATTTTTTTTCCATTTCCTTTGCCAATTCAGCTGTGGCATCATTTCCATGCTCGATTAACCATTTTACATATACCTCACGGGGATTCGGTTGCTTCTCTATTATGGCGTATAAGCCGGGTTGTGTAAATTTTGGATCATCCCCTTCATTATGCCCATGCTTCCGGTAGCAAACCATATCAATAAAAATATCGCTGTTAAACTCCTGCCGGTAGCGCATAGCAATTTGTGAGGCTTTTACTACTGTTTCCACATCATCTCCGTTTACATGAAAAACCGGAGCTTGTATCATTGAAGCAATTGATGTACAGTAATCGGCTGTACGTGCATCATCAAAGTCGGTAGTAAACCCTATTTGATTATTAATTACAAAATGTAATGTACCACCCGTATAGTATCCATCCAGGCCACTCATTTGTACCACTTCATATACAATACCCTGCCCCGCAATAGATGAATCTCCGTGAATGAGAATGGGTAATATTTTCTCGTAATCACTGTTATAAATCACATCTGCTTTACTTCTTGCGAATCCGATAACAACAGGATCTACTGCTTCCAGGTGAGAAGGATTGGGTGCTAATTTTAAATATATTTTTTTGCCTGTGTCTGTTTCAACCTCGCTGCTATAACCCATATGGTATTTTACATCACCACTTCCCATAGTAGTATCGGGTACTGAATTTCCTTCAAATTCTGTAAAGATTTGTTCGTAAGTTTTGCCAAGAATATTCGCAAGTACATTCAGTCTGCCGCGATGAGCCATACCGATTACAACTTCCTGGACATTATTTTCAGAAGCAGTATTAATAATCTCGTCTAATGCGGGGATGGTGCTCTCTCCGCCTTCCAGGGAAAACCTCTTTTGACCTATATATTTTGTATGCAAAAACTTTTCAAACATAACACCTTCATTCAATTTCTGAAGAATGCGTTTCTTCTTTTCGATAGGTAAAGCAATTGTAAACTTGCGCTCCATTTCATTGGTAAGCCAGTCAATCTTTTTCTGATCGCTGATATATTTAAATTCAATACCAACATGAGAAGCATAAACAGCATTTAAATGATCGAGAATATTGCGTAAAGTTGTCGCGCCTAAACCAATCAGATTTCCCGCCTCAAAGTTTTTATCCAAATCATTTTCAGTTAAGCCAAAAAAATTAAGATCAAGGTTTGCACCGCGGTCCTTGCGTGGACGAATAGGATTTGTTTTTGCAAGTAAATGTCCTTTATTGCGATAACCAAGAATCAGGCGATAAACGCGAATTTCACGCATCCAATCAACCGCATCTGCTGAAAGAGCTTTTTTGTCAGCTACTGTGGCTGTTCCATTTGAAGAACCATTTACTGAAGGTCGCGAAGAAACATTTGAAAATGCAAAATCAAAACCTTCAAAAAATTTCTTCATTTCGGGATCAACACTTGAAGGATCGTTTATAAAATCCCGGTATAAATTTTCTATATATTCCGGATGGGAACTGGTTATAAAAGAAAAATCTTTCATGATATGAGAGAGTTATTACAAATTTTATGTGGATATTGAATATTAATGTTCCTGACAAGAATTTGAACTGCAAATATCGTGAGTTTTGACTATATATTTTTTGTAAAATGTTTATTAAAACATATTTATTGGTTGGTGAAGCGGTTTCTGCAAACAATAGCCAAATTTTAAAAATATTTTTTTAAAAGATGTTTTTCCCAACAGAAATACTATCTTTGCAGCCCAAAAAATTTATTTAATGGCAAATCATTCAGCAACTAAGAAAGATGTGCGTCAGAGTCGCAAGCGCAATGAGCGTAATCGTTATCATGGTAAAACAACCCGTAACGCTATCCGCGATTTGAAAGCTTTGGATACAAAAGCCGCAGCAACAGAAAAAATTCCTGAAGTTTCATCAATGATCGATAAATTAGCCAGGCGTGGAATCATTCATAAAAATAAAGCAGCTAATTTAAAAAGTAAACTCACGAGAGGAGTTCAATCTTTAGAAAAATAATTTTTAATAAAATTTTTATGCCGCCTGTTACTATTTTAGTAACAGGTTTTTTTATTACCTAAATCGGGAATAAAAAAAATTCATTTCTCTAATTGAATATCAAATCAATAATTTTATTACTTTTTAAATTTCGAAAACTATAATCTAATCGTATGAAAAGGTTTCTTTGTTTCCCGCTAATTATGTTATCAGTTATCGCTTGTTCTCAGGAAACTACTTTTGAAAAAAGCCAGGGAAAAGAAACTGCCACTTATTTTGAAGCTATTCAATTTTATAAAGCACTCTCATCTTCATATCACCAAATCAAATTTTTATCAAAGGGAGCAACCGATGCAGGTTATCCGCTCAATTTAGTTCTGATAAGTAATGATGAAAAGTTTGATCCTTCTGTGTGGCACATACAACATAAAGTAGTTATTTTAATAAATAATGGAATTCATCCCGGAGAGCCAGACGGCATAGACGCAAGCATGATGCTTGCCCGGGATATTCTTATCAAAAAAATTACTTTGCCCGATAATGTTGTATTGGCAATTATTCCTGTATATAACATTGGGGGTGCCTTGAATCGCAACAGCTTTTCACGTGCTAACCAAAATGGGCCTGAATCCTATGGCTTTAGAGGGAATGCGCAAAACCTTGACCTTAATCGCGATTTTATAAAAAGCGATAGTAAAAATGCCCGCTCATTTGCAGAAATTTTTCATTATATCAATCCTGATATTTTAATAGATAATCATGTAAGTGATGGAGCAGATTATCAACATGTAATGACTTTAATAACTACCCAGTACAATAAACTGGGAAAAGGTTTAGGGGATTGGCTAAAGAACACTTTTGAACCCAAATTGTTTACCGGTATGCATGAAAAGGGATGGGATCTTGTTCCTTATGTAAATGTAGAAGACACTGATCCTTCAAAAGGATTTACACAATTTTATGATAGCCCGCGATATTCATCGGGTTATGCCGCACTTTTTAATACTATCAGTTTCATACCTGAAACTCATATGTTGAAACCTTATAAACAAAGAGTACAATCAACTTATGATTTAATGATTACTATGATACAACAGTCAGGGTTAAACGCTAAAGAACTTTTGGAGAAAAGAAAAACTGCAATTGAAAATACAATTAATCAAAACCAATTTGCATTGAGCTGGAAACCGGATACTACTCAACATTCAAATATTACTTTTAAAGGATACGAGGCAGATTTTAAAAGAAGTGCAGTCACAGATCTTCCGGTTTTGTACTATGATCACAACAAACCATTCACAAAGCAGGTAAAGTTTTACGATGTTTTTACTCCGGAAAATATTGTTGAAAAACCAATTGCGTATGTAATTCCTCAAGGTTGGTGGAGTGTGATTGATTTACTTAAGCTCAATGAGGTTAAAATGATACAATTGAAGAAAGATTCCATTGTTAAAGTGTCAGCCTATCACATTGACAGTTATAAATCTTTCCCTAAAGCTTACGAGAAACATCACAAAAACTATGATGTATCAATTTCCAAAAAAGAAGAAAATATTAAGTTTTTAAATGGAGATTATATTATTACTTTAAACCAGCCTTCCAATCGATATCTTGTAGAAACTCTGGAACCAACAGGAGATGATGGCTTTTTTTCCTGGAATTTTTTTGATGCAATTTTACAGGAGAAAGAAGGATATAGTGATTATCGCTGGGACAGTTTAGCTGAACAAGTTCTAAAGAAAGATAGCATACTTCGGCAAAAATTTCAGCAAAAAAAGTTATCAGATACTTTATTTTCTAAAAATGCTGATGCGCAGCTTAATTATATCTATAAAAATTCAGCCTGGTATGAGCCGGAGCACGTAAGGTATCCTGTAGACAGGATAGAAAAATGATTATAAGATTCGTTTTTTTTGCAAGAAAAAATATCTTAATTTTGCAGCCCAAATTAAAATTATTTATTCACCCGCTGTTGTAAAACAGCAAAAAAACAAGGGAAATGCAGAATTACGAATTGATGGTGATTTTTACCCCTGTGCTTTCTGAGGAAGAATATAAATCTGCTCAGAAAAAATTTACTTCGTTCCTTACTGAGAATGGAGGAAAGGCTGTGCACGAAAATGCCTGGGGATTAAAATCACTGGCGTATCCTATTCAAAAAAAGACCACAGGTTTATACTGGGTTCTCGAATATGAAGCGCCATCCGACTTCAATGAGAAGCTGAATGTTCAGCTTCTGCGTGACGAATCAGTGCTTCGCCACATGTTTACTTCACTCGATAAATACGCCGTCGAGTACAATGCAAAGAAAAGTAATGGCGCAAAATCAGCGAATTTAAAAACGGAGGTAGCAAATGGCTAAAGCAAATGAAATAAAATATCTTACGGCAATTAAAGCTGAGAAGAGGCCAAAAAAATACTGCCGTTTCAAAAAATTAGGCATTCGTTATATTGATTATAAAGATGCGGATTTTTTGAAAAAATTCTTAAATGAGCAAGGCAAATTATTGCCACGCCGTATTACAGGCAACTCACTAAAATACCAGCGTAAAGTAAGTGATGCAGTAAAAAAAGCACGCCAAATGGCAATATTGCCGTACGTAACGGATCTTTTAAAATAAGGAGGTAATTATGCAGGTAATATTAATACAAGACGTAAACAACTTAGGTGGTGCGC